>JBKKAT010000061.1:0-2992 GCA_046714535.1 Acidobacteriota bacterium
GCTCAACTCTATTTCCTCAAGGTCGTTTTCGTGCATCAAGGCCGGAATTGTGGCATCGGGCGACAAGCGTCCTTCTTCGATCAACTCCGCGCACGCTGCGTGTCTTTGCCGGCCGGCAACTATCTTGAACTGCTCGTTTGGCAGAGGCGCCACAATTATTGGTTCGATGACTCCCTGCTCTGCGATGCTTTCTTTTAATGAATGAGATTCCGGATAATAGCGGCGCGGGCTCAGGTTTTTAACAGATTTCACCGGCAGGTGATAGAGCTGCCTTTTGCCATTTTGTTCTGGGGAAACTTCGATTTCATTTGCAATCCGGTCTGGCAAGGCCGAAGACATATCAGTTAGCGGATGCTTTTCTGTTGTTGGGTTTGCGGTTAACATTTTTATTTACTGGCCTCCATTAGCTGTCTGTTGATTGAGCATTGCGAGTAACATTACGAGCGCCTGAGGATTGACCGGCTTTCCATCAACGCGCAGCTCGTAATGAAGATTGTTTCCGGTGGCTCGTCCGGTGTTTCCTACCAGTCCAACCGGTTGACCTTCGGAAACATCTTGCCCGGCTTGCACCAAGGCTTTCGATAAATGGGCATATAGCGACGAAACCTTTTCGGAGTGCTTAATTTCAACGGAAATTCCGTAACCGTTTCGGGGACCTGCTTGAATCACTTTGCCAGGAACAGGGGAGGGAACTGGCGTTCCTTCCGGTGCTCCGAAATCATACGCTTTGTGGTTTTTCAGAACATTCATCTCGATTGGATCTTTCCGGATACCGTAGCCGGAGGTCGTTGGATACTGAATAGGTTTTAGCATTGCTTCGAATGGATTTCCGTTTTGCGCAAGCGCCTGCATCATTTTTTGAAGCTGCTCTAATTGAGCAGCCTCCGGAGCACCCCTTCTCTTTCGCTTAAGTTCGTCCTTCAATCCAAACGGATCATTTCCCAGACCCAGGCGCTCGAGCCCTACACCCTTGGACATCTCCCCTTGAGTGCGATCAAAAAGCGTTGCGGGCATTGACTGTTGTTCCGCAATGCGGCTCTTCGATTCGATTTCTTCAATCCTTTGCGTCGTCTTTTGCGAAATCATTGCATCGGCGACTTCGTTCTGGCTTTGCTTTCGATACATGATGTGAAGCACGAATGCGATCGCGACCAATACCAGAATGACTTTCCGATGTTCATCCATAGCGGTTATCCTTCAGTTTTTTCAAACTTTTCTATCGTTCTTCCTTCTTTGCTTTCGTACTCATTTGAAACGGAAAAGGGAATTTCCAGCACGGAGCCATCTGAAAGAATGAGCTGAGCGTATTCTGTTTGTCCCCCGCGGCCCTCCAGTGCCTTGTATGGTTTTGCCGTGAGCCGGAGGATCCAGCCAAGATCGCTATCGAGCTTTTCAAGAACAAAATCGAACACTGGATTCGGCACTATGGCACTGATTGCGGGATTTCTTTTGTCTTTCCAGCCCCACACCATTGTTGCCACGTTTTGTTTGCGAGTGATGTATCTTTGGTTTTCGTAAATCACGATATCGTCATAAAGGTCGTAGTTGACTTCCAAACGCAAACTTCCCTTGACATCGTTCTGCGTCCAGTCGATGATGATTGCCTTTTCGACAGTGCCGGCGTTATCGCCGAAGGTATGAATGTAATAGCGTAAAGATGCGCTCTCATGAGGCTCGATAACCTTTGGAGACCTGAGAATCGTGCAACCACATGACGCGTTTGTTTTCAACGCAACCGGAAGATCGGAGTTGTTCGTAACTATAAAAGCATCCTGGATTGCGATTCCCCGCGCAGTAGACCCATGGTTTGCTTGCTTGGTGTTAACGGTCAGAATTGTTGGTTCATCCCCTGTACATATTCCCGCACCCAGGATAAGCACCAATGCCGGAAGGATCTTTCCGACGTTGTATCTGCGAGTTTGTCGATCGTCGAGCGGTTGAGTCAGCAGTTTCTGGCGGATCGTTGCTGAGATGAATTCTCTTTTACAAACGATCAATGCTGTGAGAGCTCCAAGGTTTAAAAGAAGCATGGTTACCGGATAGGCGAGGGGTACGGTGTCAAGCTGCAATCTGTACTTGATCCAGAGGTAGAGCGTTACGTTGAAGACTGTTAATAACGAGAGGCCCATCTGAACGCGCCTGGCCCAGTTTTTTCTTCTCAGCAAGCCGTAGGTGCAGAAAAGTCCCAAAAGCAGTAGGAGTGATCTCCATACCACTGCGCCGGATCCTTTACCTGCGTTGATTCCTTGATAAAGCCACAACGCGAATGAAACGACGCCTACAAGCGCACAAATGTGAGCAATATGAATCAGCTGTTCTCGTTTCATCGCGAGGCCTCCGTTTCAACGACAAAAAATTCTCTGCCCTCATCGACTTCACAAGAACGTACTCGACCGCTTCGCTCGGCGGAATCTGCCTCGTACTGAAGTTGACCTGCGAGTCTTTCCCTGGCGGCATCGGCTGGCGTGTAAGCGCGATCGTAACTGGTTGCTCCCGCCACTGCAGAGAGAGTATTTACTCCTATGGACAATCCCTTCTTGAATGCTCCCGATTTCGTGAGCGTTGTGCATTTAGCTGAGAGGCCTTCAGCGTTTTCGCTTTGGTCCATGATCACATAACGTCGACCTTTACCTTTTGAACCTTCCGGGGTTTGCTCTTCGCTGAAATTCACAAAGATCCTATCAATGTCGGGGGCCATCCTGGCCTGCCCGTAGACGATCCGTCCATCTTCCAGCATTCCCATTGCCAGCGCTCCTCCGTACGTCGTTACTTTGAGGTTTGTCAGGAGCCGGCCGCGAACCGTTGTTTGTCCCAGGTGCGTGTCCGCCTTTCCGTTAACGCCGAGGACACTTTTTACTGAACCCGAACTGGGCGTGCCTCCTGAGTGTTGATATACCAGCATTGAGTTTGGTTCATCAGGCGACACCGGGGGCGCCACTTGAATTTCTCGCACACCAAGCGGCGTTTGTTCGTTTTGAGGTTTGGCGGGCGG
>JBKKAT010000062.1:0-6795 GCA_046714535.1 Acidobacteriota bacterium
GGATTGGGGCCGCCCAGCGCTCTTGTCACGATATTTCGATAAGGATGATTCCTCGCTTGCGCCGAGGTGATGGCGCCGGTTCTTAGTTGCTCATTCACCCAGGAATGATCGCTTGTCAGCTGAATCAGTTTTCCTTCGCGAACCAGATACGCGCGACTATCTCCTACATGAGCAACCTGAGCTTTCGTGTCGGAGACCAGGATGGAGACAACCGTGGTAGCCATTCCCTGAAATTCCTTCTTTTGACTGGTAGCTTCCAGAACTTTGGCGTGGGCACTCTGGATCGCAGTCTTCAGGCGGTTTCCGGCAAGGGATAACGTTTCATCGTATTCATAAGGCCAGGTGATATCTTTATCATCATTGGTGAACTTGATAAATTCTTGAATGGAATCGACTGCAATTTTTGAAGCGACTTCTCCTGCGGCGTGCCCCCCCATTCCATCTGCGACTACAAATAACTTCAGTTCCTGATCCGCAAAAAAGCTGTCCTCATTTGCGCTTCTCTTTTTCCCAACATCTGATATGGCCTTGTAGTTGATATTCATACGAACCCGTTTTACTTGCGCGTGGCTTCTTTGACCTCGTAAATCCGCTTCGCCTGCCGGCGGATCAGATCCGGAATATTTCTGTCACGAGAAATACTCCGCAAATCCATTTCTCGTAATAATTTTAATAGATTTAACGAAACAGGACTAGGTGTCTTCGGATTCTTCACAAGTTGGTGAATCACGGTGTATTTTTTCACGCAATCTCGCGATTGACCCATTTGCCTGAGAATATCACTATCGAGATTGCGCATCTGTGCAAAATTCTCCAGCTCAGGATCGGTAACTTTCGGATTCTTCAAAACCATACAAGCTACCTGTTTGCTGTGATCGCGAATGAGTATGGTCCTTTCTTCCTTAGTTCCAAACAGGGCCGCTCTTAGCTTCTCACCATAGGTCATTTTCAGAATGCGTTGATACGTAGTAACAACCTCTTCCGGAACATCCCGCAGTTCTTCCGGTGAGAATATTTTTTGTAACTCCTGCTGGACTTGTTGGTCGGTAATTTCTACGGACTGTTTGTTGGTGTCCGCTTCCAGGATCAATCTTTGTGATTCGGCATCCAGAGTTGGAATGCGCGCCAGAATATCTTCGAGGGGCAGACTGATCACTTCATCCAGAGGCGACTCATGTCGCGCCATCTGCTTTTTGAAGACAAATTCTGTCTTAAACTCTTCGATCCTTCGTTTTTGATCGATCGTCAAAAACGGATTTTGCTCCATTGCTACCAAAATTGCGTTATTTCGCAGGAGTCGCACCTGGTTGTTGATGATTAAATCCAGAGTGGAGCCTGATTCCTGGGAGGCCATATGCCGGACAATTTCATCGGGGACTGAATGATTGAGTAACATTCTTTCTCGAATCACGGCGGGAAAAGACGTTTGCTGTAAACAATAGTAAAGGACATCTCGCGATGGATCTTTCTTCTCCACAAGCCGGACCCAGGTTTCTTCCGAAACCTTGGCGAGCGTTAACTTTGCTGCCATCGCGACTGCTTCTTCGGGGTCTTGACGCAGCAGAATCTGTAATGGAATCAACTCATCTTCCGGTATAGGCAACAACCCTTCGGCCGCAAATTGACGGATGTTTAGAGTCGCAGTTCCGGAACGGATCTGGTCAATCAGAGTAGCAGTCGGATTCATACGAAAGAATCATCCTGCGCCGTAACCGGCGTGACAACGGTATTTTTCTTGAAAGGCATTTTTTCCGGAAATTTCCAGACCAGTAGAAGCAGGACCAAAAGAATGGAAACTGCGGCCACAAAAATCACGATCAACTGCGTTTTCGTAATCGTTCTCCCTTCTTTAGCCGGCGTATTCAAAGCGGGTGGTAAATTTGTCTCCTGGTCGGTACCGGTTTGGACTTGATATTTCCGAATAATCAATTCAGGATCCAGACCAATAAAATCCGCATATGCCCGGATAAAATTCCGATTGAAGATGCCCCCCGGCAAAGCTCCAAAGTTGTCTTTTTCAATCGCTTCGAGCATGCGAATATTGATCTTAGTGGCGTCGGAGATCTCGCGTAATGAGATTTCTCGAAACTCTCGCTCTCTTTTCAGTTCCTCCCCTATGGAGATCATAAAAACTAAACACAGATACGTCGGCTAAATATATACACTACACCTGAATTGGTCGATTATAACGCAAAGACGCTAAGACGCAATGTTTTGGAATGCTTTTTCTTAGGGTCTTTTGCCCTTGCGTCAATATTCTCCCGTCAGGATACGGTCGGCTGCGGCGCGGACCAGGTGTGGTGTTAGTGGATCCTGGGCAAGCACTTCCAGGTCTTTTTTCTGGAGTTTGGAAAGGAAGGAAAGCGTAGTGTGCAGAGGCGTCCTCAAGTTGCGTACGAGGGCAAGACGAACCGGATACCGGTTCGTCCATTGACGGTCGGCGGCGATGGTTTCGAGAACTTCAACGGGAGTGAACTCGTTGTTAATAATCATCATCAAATCTTCTTCGACAAAACGGGGATTGCGCAACAAACAGCCGAGCACGGATGGCTCCACTTCCGTTTTCAGCATACCAATCACTGAGCGGGGTGCCGTTCGGGCAAGGGTCTTCTTTTCCCCCAAAGTAAGCCCGGACACTTTTTCCCGAAGATAGTTTTCGGCTGCTCTCCGTAATGGGGGGAAAAGCCGGTAATTTTCAACGATTCGAACCAGATCGTTCCAGAAAAGCATTTGCAAGAGACGCATGGACAAGGAATAGGGGGTCTTCGGACAATTTACGATGCCGAATTGGACTTTGTAACTTTTGTTGAAACGATCATGGACCGCCTGAATGATTTCCTTTGTGATGTGCGGATTTCGGAGGAGCGAAAGGATGTGTTCTTCGGAAAGGAGAGGATTCGCCAGACAAAGCAGCAATCGTGTACGATTCGTACTGGTTAGGATTGAGTACAATTCTTCACCGCTGCACGTAAGTGGTGAAGGTTCCATTTCCGCGTTCATATTCAACACAGAGGCACAGAGGCACAGAGAAAAAAAATTCTAAACTCTGTTTCTCCGTGTCTCTGTGTTAAGTTTAAGGTTTCCAGCGCAGGACCGGTCTGCGTGCTGCTTCTGCTTCATCCAGGCGCGAAATCTTTGTCGTATGAGGGGCTGATTTCACCGTTTCAGGTTCTGTTTTTGCCTCTTCATCGATCTTCTTCATCGCTTCCACAAATGCATCGAGTGTTTCCAGCGATTCAGTTTCAGTCGGCTCGATCATCAAAGCTCCCGGCACAATCAACGGGAAATAAATCGTGGGCGGGTGAAATCCGTAATCCATCAATCGTTTTGCAATGTCCAGCGTTCTCACATCCTGCTTTAGTTGCCACTTATCAGAAAAGATAACTTCATGCATGACCGGGCGGTCATAAGGTAAATGATAATTTTCTTTCAGTTTGACACGTAAATAATTGGCATTGAGAACTGCCAGTTCAGCTACGTTCCGGATGTGATCACTTCCGTAAGCCAAAAGGTAGGTATAAGCCCGCACCAGAATTCGAAAGTTTCCATAAAACAAATGAATCTTTCCAATCGAATCGGGAAAATCATTTGAAAAACTGTATGCTTCTTCTTTTTTTACGATGCGAGGAACAGGAAGAAAAGGTTCCAGCGCTGATTTGACCAGGACCGGTCCCGCACCCGGTCCACCGCCGCCATGAGGTGTGCTGAAAGTTTTGTGAAGATTCAAGTGCATTACATCGGCGCCGAAATCTCCCGGTCGCGCAACGCCGACTACGGCATTCATGTTGGCGCCATCAAGGTAAACAAAAGCACCTTTCGCATGCAGGATCTGCGCGATCTTTCCTATGTCTTCTTCGAATAAACCCACCGTATTGGGATTGGTTACCATCAGAGCGGCAACATCCTCATTCATTGCGGCAGTAAGCGCCTTGAGATCCAGACATCCCCGCTCATTTGCCGGCAGTTCCACAACATCGTAACCGCAAAGCGCGGCGCTTGCCGGATTGGTGCCATGAGCCGAATGAGGAATCAAAATTTTCTTGCGGGGATTTTGATCTCGTTTGAGCAAACAGGCGCGAACCAACATCATTCCTGTCATTTCTCCCTGCGCTCCCGCAGCCGGTTGCAGCGAAATGGCATCCATTCCAAAAATTTCACACAAATATTGTTGTAAGAGAAAAAGGAGCTCGAGGTTTCCTTGCAGCGTGGAATAAGGCTGCTCCGGATGCGTGAAAGCAAATCCGGGGAACGCGGCCGTTCTTTCGTTAATTTTCGGATTGTATTTCATTGTGCAGGATCCGAGCGGATAAAATGCCGTATCTATGCTATGGTTCCACTGCGAAATTCTTGTGAAGTGCCGGATCACTTCGAGTTCACTGTTCTCCGGCATTTCGGAAATCTGTTCACGAATCAATTCTTGAGGAAGTATTTCTTCCGCTTTCCGTTCTGCGATTTCTGCCGGAGGTAAAGAAAAGCCGGAACGGTCTTTCCGCTTTTCAAAAATCAGCGGTTCGTCCAGATAGCCTGCTTGTTTAGTTGGTTTCACCGCAATCCTTCCACTTCCATCGCAAGTTGATCCACCTGATTCTTCTTGGTCATTTCCGTTACGCAAATCAATAAATGCCGAGAGTATTCGGGATAGTAACGTCCCAGGGGAATACCCGGGTAGATCTTTTTCTCAGCCAGTTTCTGGCAAACTGTTTCCGCATCGGAAGGAAGTTCCAGAACAAATTCATTGAAATGGGGACCGGAAAAAGCAATTTTGCCCGCGTTGCGGAGTTTCTCTTTCGCGTAATGGGCCATTTGAAGATTTCGAAGCGCAAGATTCCGGAATCCTTCAGCGCCAAGATAGGACAAATACACGGTTACTGCGAGCGCGCATAAACCCTGATTGGTACAGATGTTTGACGTGGCTTTTTCACGCCGTATGTGTTGTTCGCGCGCAGCAAGAGTCAAAACAAATCCCCGGCGTCCTTTCTGATCTTTTGCCATTCCAACCAGACGCCCTGGCAGCATTCGCATCAAGTTTTGTTTTGCAGCGAGAAATCCAATATTCGGGCCGCCGTAACCCACAGGCAACCCGAGAGACTGCGCTTCGCCCGCACACAGATCGGCTCCACAGGCTCCCGGAGCTTTCAAGATTCCCAGCGATAAAGCCTCCGCTACGATTGAAATGCCGAGAGCCCCTTTCTGTTTGGCTGCCTGAAATAATGCCGCTTGATCTTCCACAATGCCGAAGTAATTCGGTGATTGAACGGCAACGCCAATCGTAGTGTCATCGAGTGCCTGGGCAAGCTGCGTTGCATCCACCCGGCCCTCCTCATTGTAGGAAAGTTCAACGATTTCCACAGGGAGATTGGCTGTGTAAGTTCGGATTACCCTGCGGTAGTTCGGATGTACCGATCTGGCCAGCAGGACTTTGTTGCGGCCCGATTGTGCCCGCCGCGCCATAAGAACCGCTTCGGCTGCCGAAGAAGCTCCGTCATACATGGATGCATTGGAGATGTCCAGCCCCGTGATCTGGCAGATGTAAGTCTGAAACTCAAAAATTGCTTGCAGTGTTCCCTGGCTGATTTCCGGCTGATAAGGGGTATAGCTGGTCATGAACTCGCCCCGGCTGATCAGGGCGTCCACCAGAGCAGGGGAATAATGATGATAAGCCCCACCTCCTAGAAACGAAGAACATTCCAACAAATGATGGTTGCGAGCTGAGAGCTGCCACAAATGTTCTGTTAACTCCTGCTCTGACATAGCTGCAGGGATGGAAAACTGACCTTTAAATCGGAGATCAGCCGGAATCATGGAGAAAAGTTCATCGAAGTTGCTGACCCCAACATCCTCCATCATCTTCCGGATATCTTGTTCGGTGGCAGGAATATATCGCATCTTACTCTTGCTCTTGATCGTGCTCGTGCTCTTGATCGCTGAGCTATTTCTAATGCTGATCTTGTGAAATTAGCTCTTCATATTCTTCAGCGCTGAGAAGACCTTCAAAATCGGATTCGCTATTCACTTTGATTTTGATCAACCAGCCTTTGTCGTGAGCATCTTCATTGATCAATTCCGGTTTCTGCACAACGTCATTGTTAACCGCAACAATTTCCATGGAAACAGGAGCATAGATCTCTGAAACA
Source organism: Acidobacteriota bacterium (assembly GCA_046714535.1). Classification (GTDB taxonomy): domain Bacteria; phylum Acidobacteriota; class HRBIN11; order JAKEFK01; family JAKEFK01; genus JAKEFK01. The sequence goes on from JBKKAT010000062.1 coordinate 6,135, forward strand.
GCTTTCACAGATTCCACTGATCCAAAAGGTTTTCCACCTTCGTATTTTTTTCCTGGCTGCGGGAGTTCTACAAAGACGATGTCCCCTAGCTTTTTCTGAGCATAAACGGTGATGCCGACCACCGCTTCCGTTCCATCTCTTTTAATCCATTCGTGCTCTTTTGTGTAAAGGTATTCTTTTGGATACATTCGAGGCTCCTTATTTGAAACCACAGATAAACACAGATGAACACCGATTAGAAATTAAAAAATATCTGTGTTTATCTGTGTTCATCTGTGGTTCCTTACTTTTTTCTACGATAAAAGGGAGTCGGAACAACAACGGATTTCAACCGCTTTCCGCGCACATCGATTTCAAATTCCTGATCGACTGCGGAGTATTCATCAGGCAGATACAACAGACCGATCGCTTTCTTCAAGTACGGAGAATAGGTTCCGCTGGTAACTGCTCCCACTTTTTTGTCTCCGATAAAGGCTTCATAGCCATGTCTCGCGATGCCACGGTCCAGAACTTCAAAACCGGCAAGTTTTCGATCCAGGCCATTTTCTTTTTGATTCCACAAGGCGGTTCTGCCGATGAAATCCCCTTTATCCCACTTGATAATCCATTCCAGATCGGCTTCCAAAACCGTCGTTGTATGATCAATATCGTTGCCATAAAG
>JBKKAT010000063.1:0-10186 GCA_046714535.1 Acidobacteriota bacterium
CAATCACACTGAACCACAGAATCATGGCTATGGCATCCGGGCGAATCGAAGTCAGCATGAGCAACGCGCCGAACGCTGCCATGTTTCCACCACCCGTCATATAGGCCGCAGCAGAGGCTACGGATCCCATCGCATTATTTTCCAGAATCGTAAACTCAGATTTGGTAAGACCCATTACGCGGAGAAGATGGAAGAATGCAAAGGCAAGAATTACTGCCGTAACGGTGACTCCCATGCTCCAACCTGTTTTGAAAAAAACGTAGAGGTTGGACAAACACATGATCGCCCCGATGATCATTCCGGCGAGCACTGCGCGTGTGGTGAGTTGTTTTTCACCACGGCGATAAACATTCTGAACCCAATGAAGTTCAGGATCTATGATGGGCGTTTTATCCGTTTCCAGCACATTTGAATCATAGCATTTCGTTCGGGTCAGGACTAGGACTCTTGTCCGATTGGGATGACATCCGATGCGGAATTTACAGGGTATTTTTTGGAACGGGTCTTGCACCCTTACTAACTGAGATTTCGAGAGTAGTGTGAGTCACCACACGAGAGAGGTAGCACGGGTGACATCACGCATTAAAAATTCTAATTAGGAGTTGATTTTATGTTTAAGCTAGCTTTTACAGTAACCATTTGTTTGCTCGTTATGAGTGTGGCACTTTTCGCCCAATCACCATTCCGATCCGATAGCGAAGCGTACCAATTTGGATTCGAAGAAGGTTACCGGCATGGAGTCGCTGATAGCGAAATGGGACGGGATTTTGACTACGCGCGTTCTCGATCGGGAGTCTCCTATCACAGTTACGTGAACTCCAATTTTCGTTCCGGTTACATCGACGGTTACAAAGATGGATACGATCTGCGTGACTATCGTGACGATGATTTCGATGATGAAGATCGGGTTCGATTGTCTGGAACTACGAGCGGTTTCGTCACCGTGTTCACGAATCGGAGATTTGATGGAACCAGCAGAGCTTTTGCTCCTGGTGAATATCCATACTTAACCGGAAGGTTAAATAAGACACTTCATTCTGTGGAAATTCAAGGGCCGATGAGAGTGATTCTCTTTGATGAGCCCAATTTTCGCGGAAGAAGGTTGATCCTGGAAGAGGACACCTTCGATCTGGAAGATTTTAATTTTGGCGACCGCGCCGAATCGATGATTATCGAACGGCTCGATTAATCGTAGGGGAGCGCGGGCATCTTCGCCCGCATGGGGGATCGCGGACTTCCAGTCCGCTTGGGCAGGCTAGAAGCCTGCGGTCCCCTATGCAGGCGGGACGCCTGCGCTCCCCTTTTTTCTTTTCCATTCCATCGCGTTTCGAATTCGGTAGCGTCCCGATGGGTGATTGTAAAGCAGAGCTTCGATCAGGGGATGCGGCTCCAGGTCACGATATTCTCCGAGTTTCAGAAAGGTGGTGGCTGCGGCATCAGGTTCCTGGCTTGCTTCCAAACCGAAATCATCCGCATTATCTTCGTGGACTCGAATCCACGTGTTCGTGAGCGGGCCCGCAAGAAAAAGAAAACTGCTGATCAAAAGAAGCAATAGCGGAAATCCCGCCTTGTCTCCCACACCTTCGACCTGCCAGCGCGGCCATTTCTGGATCGCTTTGTGAAATCCCCACCGCGCAACCAAATTCCGGCCACGATCAAAATGGAAAAGAATGCAACATGTTTCCAGACATGATTCAGCACATAGCTAAGAAGAAGTAGGAGGATCTTCGCGTAACAGGCCATCGATTTCGTCCTCCGAATATGTTTTTCCCTGGTTGATTCCTTCACATTCTTTGGCCGCCTGCCGCCAGCTTCCAGGTTTTTCAAGATTCTCTTTCCAAAAAGGGAATGTCCGGCACTGTGTGGGTCTTACGGGATAAATCTTGCATCCGGATTCGTAGAAAATACAATCTGCGTTCTCTTTCTCGATCAAGCTCCATCGATCTCCGACCTTTCTCACATATCGTGCCAGAAACTCGCGGAATCGAATCCCCAAAAACTCCGCAATCCGGTGCATGTCTTCTATTTGAATCCAGACATATCCCGGTCGACCGGTGCAACAGTTGCCGCACTTGGTGCATTCAAACTTAAGACCTTCCCGATACCAGCTCATTTTTGAACAAAAGCTAACAAAGGAAACAAAGATTAAAAAATCTTCGTTTTCTTCGTTACCTTTTGTTAAAAAAATCTATTTCTTGGTGCAGATTGTGTCGAAGGCCGGATAGAAGATTGTATCGTCTCTTTCCGGAGAAGTGGAAATCATTGCGACCGGCACCTGCAGGAAATCTTCGATGAATTCCAGATATTTTCTGGCGGGGGAGGGAAGCTCGGACAGTTTTTTCAAACCATACGTATTCGTTTTCCACCCGGGAAAGGAACGCAGAACCGGTTTGCACTTTTCCACTTTTTCATTCGAAGCGGGAAATTCGTGGATATTTTGTCCTTCCAGTTCATATTCAATGCACGCCGAAATTTCATCGAATTCATCCAGGATATCCAGCTTTGTGATGCAGAGCGCGTCCATCCCGTTGATTTGAGCGGCATACTTGAGTGCGACAAGATCGAGCCATCCACACCGCCGGGGACGTCCTGTGATGGAACCGAATTCTTTACCGCGATTGCGTATGGTGTCCCCGACAGAATTTTCCAATTCCGATGGAAAAGGACCGCTCCCCACGCGCGTTGCGTATGCCTTCGATACACCCAGAACTTTGTGAATGTGTTTGGGGCCGATTCCTAATCCTGTGCTGATGCCACCGGCCGCGCAGCTGCTGGAAGTCACGAATGGATAAGTGCCATGATCCACATCCAACATCGTTCCCTGCGCGCCTTCAAACAACAAACGTTTTTCCTGTTTGATGGCGTCTGCAAGAAAAGTGGAGCAATTACAAACATATTGTGCAAGCGTGTTTCTGAATTCCGGAATGCGTGTGCGGAATTCATTTCCTTCCGGTTTGCTTTCGTAAAGTTCACCCAAACGTTTTTCAAAATCGGATTGCATCAGATCACATATCCGGAAACCGCGTCTGGCTGCTTTATCTTCATACGCTGGTCCAATTCCGCGCAGCGTGGTGCCGATTTTCTGTGTCTTTTCTGCTTCCTGTTCGCGCCACCGGTGATGCGGAAGAATCAAATGCGCGCGATCGCTGATATTGAGACGGCCTTCGAACGAAAAGCCGGAAGCCTCCATCTTTTTGATTTCCGCCAGCAGTGCAGAAGGCTCAATGACCACTCCGTTTCCAATCACCCCGATTTTGCCGCCTCGAAACATCCCGGAAGGAATCAATTGCAGGATATAACTTTTTCCTTCGATCACAACTGTATGACCGGCATTGTGACCGCCCTGGTAACGGGCCACGATGTCATAGTGGAGCTAGACAAGATCTACGATTTTTCCTTTGCCTTCATCTCCCCACTGCGCTCCGATAACAGCCAGATTCGCCATAGGTTTGATATTGTATCACTGCAGACAGCGACTGAATTCGCTATAGATTATTACAACAAAAGATAACGAAGATTTAAAATCTTTCTTTCCTTTGTTGGCTTTTGTTAAAAAATGAGCTGATAGCGGTTTTAGTCGCTATTTTTCAATACGGACTCAACAGAATGCAAAAATTCCTCACTTTGGATCAATGCCGTGATCGCTTCGATGTCATCGGCCAGCACGCGATCTTCTTCCAGCCGGGGAACTTCTGAACGAATCACGCGATGCGCCTCTTGCAACGCAGCGGATGATTTTAGTGGCGCCAGTAGATCCATCGCCTGCGCTGCGCACATGCATTCAATAGCAAGAACGTGCGCTGCATTCTCCACAATCTGCTGGAACTTCAAAGCCGACGTGACCCCCATGCTGACATGATCTTCTTTATTCGCTGATGTGGGAATCGTGTCAACACTTGCCGGGTGCGCAAGAATTTTGTTTTCGGATACAAGCGCCGCGGCTGTGACTTGAGCCATCATAAAACCGGAATGCAAGCCGGAATGCTCGCTCAAGAACGGAGGTAACTCGCTTTGTGCGGAATCTGTCAACAATGCGATCCGGCGCTCTGAAATGCTGGCGAGTTGCGCAACGGCAATCGAAAGGAAATCGAAACAAAGCGACATCGGGCCACCGTGAAAATTTCCACCGCTCAACAGAATGCGATCTTCCGGAAACACAAGTGGATTATCGGTTGCTGCATTGATTTCAATTCCGATCCATTCTTCGCCAACTTTCAAGGCATCGCGGACAGAACCATGTACCTGAGGCATGCAACGCAAAGAATATTGATCCTGCACTTTGTGAGCCGATTCGCGATGCGATTCGCGAATTCCACTTCCTTTCAACAAATTCCGCAGGTTGTGCGCCACCTGGATCGCTCCCGGATGCGGCCGAACATTCACAATCCGTTCATCGAACGCGGCATCTGTTCCCCGCAAAACATCAAGCGACATCGCTCCGGAAATATCTGCGGCCTGACTCAAACGACGCGACGCGTGCCACGCCAGGCAACCAACACCGGTCATGGCTTGAGTCCCATTGATTAAAGCGAGTCCTTCCTTTGCTTGCAATGTAACGGGCTGCAAACCTTTTTCCTGCAAAGCCTGTTTGCCTAATATTTGTTTCGTGCCTGAGAAAGCGAGTCCTTCCCCAACAAGCACGAGCGCCAGATGCGATAGCGGAGCCAGATCGCCGCTTGCGCCTACCGATCCTTTCGAAGGAATCACCGGATGAACTTCCCTGTTCAACATCTCCAAAAGCAGATGAATCAATTCCGGTCGAACGCCGGAGTTGCCCTTCGCAAGCACATTTGCACGGAGCAACATGATCGCGCGGGTCACAGGAATCGAATAAGGTTGGCCAACTCCCGCAGAATGGCTGCGAATGAGATTCAACTGCAGCTCATTTACATGTTCCGCACCAATTTTAATGTCGCTCAGTTTTCCAAATCCGGTATTGACTCCATAAACGGTTTGATTGTTTGCAAGGATTGCTTCGATAACCGCGCGTGATTCAAGAATGCGCGGAAGCGCCTCCGGCGCGAGTGATACTTTCGCATTGCGCGACACAGCTTCCAGTTGATCGAGCGTTAAACGATTTCCATCGATGAGAACTTCTGATTTCATACGGTTCCATTGTAACCTCATCCTACTCATGCTCGTGATCGTGCTCTTGCTCGTGCTCGATCAAGATCATGAGCACGATCACGAGCAGGAGATGCTTGTGCTAAACTACGGCCCAGAATGAGAAACATACGTGCGCCGCGCGGAACACAAATCACCTGCAAAGGCTGGTTGCAGGAAGCGGCGATGCGGATGCTGATGAACAATGTGGACCCGGATATCGCCGAAAAACCGGAAGAATTGATTGTCTATGGCGGTTCCGGAAAGGCGGCACGCAATTGGGAATGCTTTGACGCAATCGTGCGCAGCTTGCAATCGCTGGATCACGATGAAACGTTGTTGGTTCAATCCGGAAAACCTGTCGGAATTTTTCGCACTCATGAAGACGCTCCGCGCGTATTACTGGCCAATTCCAATCTGGTTCCTGCGTGGGCAACATGGGAAGAATTCTGGCGCCTGGAAGCAATGGGACTGATCATGTACGGGCAGATGACCGCCGGCAGCTGGATTTACATCGGAACGCAGGGCATTCTTCAAGGAACTTATGAAACTTTCTCCGCAATCGCCGATCGCCATTTTGGCGGTTCTCTGAAAGGACGTTTTGTTTTGACAGCAGGTTTGGGTGGAATGGGCGGCGCTCAGCCTCTGGCCGCAACGATGAACGAAGGCGCGATTCTGTGCGTCGAAGTGGATCCTCACCGGATCGAGCGCCGTTTGCAAACCCGCTATTGCGACTTTGCTACTAATAGCTTAGATGAAGCCTTGCGCTGGATCGACCAGGCGCGCAAAGAGGGGCGGCCCTTATCCGTCGCCCTGCAGGGGAACGCAGCCGATGTTCTTCCGGAGCTGGTTCGCCGCGATGTGATCCCTGATATTGTCACAGACCAGACTTCGGCACACGATCCGCTGAATGGTTACATTCCAAACGGTCTTCCGGATGAAGACGTTAAAGAACTGCGTGAAAAAAATCCTCAAGAATATATTCACCGTTCTTATCAGGCGATGGCGGCGCATACACGTGCCATGGTGGAGATGCAGCGGAAAGGGGCCATCGTTTTTGACTACGGCAACAACTTGCGCGGACAGGCTTACAAAGCCGGTTATACAGATGCATTTGAGTTTCCCGGTTTTGTGGTCGCTTACATTCGCCCTCTTTTCTGCGAAGGCAAAGGACCCTTTCGCTGGGTAGCGCTTTCAGGAGATCCCGCAGATATCCACCGGACAGACCGCGCGATTCTGGAAATGTTTCCGCATAACGAACCTCTTGCCCGCTGGATCCGTCTCGCAGCGGAACGCGTAAAATTTCAAGGGCTTCCCGCTCGCATTTGCTGGCTTGGTTACGGCGAGCGCGCAGAATTCGGCGAGCGAATCAATCAACTGGTCAAGAATGGCGAAATCAGCGCTCCGATTGTGATCGGGCGGGATCACTTGGATTGTGGTTCTGTTGCCTCTCCGCGACGTGAAACGGAAGGGATGAAGGATGGCTCCGATGCAATTGCGGATTGGCCCATCTTGAATGCTTTGCTCAATGCCGTGTGTGGCGCAACATGGGTTTCGTTTCATCATGGGGGCGGCGTTGGTATCGGACAATCCTTGCATGCCGGAATGGTGATTGTTGCGGATGGAACGGATGCGGCATCCAAACGTCTGCAGCGAGTTCTCACCTGCGATCCCGGTACAGGCGTCATGCGCCACGTGGATGCAGGTTACGATGATGCGATCGAAGTTGCCCGCGCAAAAAACATCAAAATTCCTATGATTTCAAGTGACTAGTGACTAGTGACCAGTAACCAGTGACCAGTTTGGGCAGACTGGCCACTAGTCACTGGCCACTGGTTACTAGATTAAAAATTTCCTTCTTTTTGGTTGCGAAATTTCCCCTGATATTTTGCTGAACCGATCGTGCGTTGAAATATGAACTGACACACAGGAGTGCCGGGATAAAGAGCCATCGGTGTCGGTGAAAAATTGCTGATTTCGAGCACCTGTTTATTTTCAATCCCCGGTTGCATGAAACTTGCGGAGATGTGAACGAGCAACCCGAGCCGCGAAAACCGGCTTCTCCCTTCCAGCCATCCGCAAATATGCGACGCAAGTGAAATTTTCTCCACAGTAATACCCAAAACCGTTTCTTGAGGCATCAACAGCAAATGTTCATCAACGAGTACTTTTTCTGTGATCTCTTCATAATTTGCATCGGGAGTTACACGAACGATGTCGTGAACCTTTCGAAATACACGAAACTCATTTCCCAGATGCAAATCCACACTCGCCGGGCCTACGCACTCGGGATGAAAAGGATCAATGGTGATATTCCCTGCGGAGATTTCCTTCAGTATTTCGTCATGAGTCAGTATGCTCATGCTTGATTTGCAAGAGACAGATGTTCCCACATCGTCATCCGCTCCACTTGCTGAAAGGCTCCTCCTGCAAGATCGCGCAGTGTTTCACGAAAATGATTGTACGGTTCCCAATGTGCATCCATGAACCGTGTGACCAGGTGAAACAATTGATTGCCGCGGTTGTCCCAATCAGTCAAAATGACCGCCTCCCCATGGTGTTCGGAAAATTCTTCACAGAATTGCTGGATGCTGCGTCCCGAATGCAGCTTCACAATTTCTCCCTGAATCCCCAGCGCTCGCAAAGCTCGAACATCACGGAATCCTTCCACAATAATCGGAACTGATTCATTGATCTGACTCAATTCTTCCAGAAATTTTTTCGCTTTTCTGTTTCGCATTGTGGCCTCTGTACTTGCTTGAGGATTTGTGTGGCAATTTCTACCCACCCTTGTTGCCCTCTATGATAAGGCCATCTAGTATCTATTGCAAATTTCATCCACTATCAGTAGTGGACTGTGAATTTTTCGGAAAGCATGTTTCTGGACCAGCGCAAGTAACTAGCTGCAAACGAATCACTTAACAATTAACGTTTTTCAAGGCCTTCCAGTTTTCCACAGGTTCTGTGAATAAACTGTTAATACGCTGTAAAGCCCAACAATGGCTCGTTTCCAAGCGAGTGTGCGTAGAAGCTCGACGATACAAAAGAGTGTGTGATTAGCGCTTGATGACCATCACCGTTCGGTCATCTTTTGCTTTTGCGTGCCCCACAAATTTCTCAGCCGCGGAAAAGATGGCTTCACAAATTTCTTTACTCGTCGCGTCGCGATGTTTCTTCACGACTTTTGTGATGCGTTCCGTTCCGAACTCTTCTCCAACAGAGTTGGTTCCTTCTGTAATGCCGTCCGTGTACATGACCAGAAGATTGCCCGCTTCAAAGTACGCGAAACCACGTTCATACTTTGCGTTTGGATAAGGACCGAGAATCAGCCCGCCGCGCGCGAGCTCATGCACTTTGGTGTGACCGAAGAAGAGCGGCGGATGATGGCCCGCATTGCAGTAAAACAGATTGCCATTGTCCTCCAACTCTGCATAAAAAAGCGTAATGAATTCGTGACTCTTTCCTGCCTGCGAAAGGACATGATTAAGTTTTTGCATGGTGCGGATAATTTTAAGGTCCTTTTCCAGGCCCATTCTCAATCCAATGTATACATCGCGCACCTGCAGCGCTGCGGGAAGGCCGTGCCCGCTCGCGTCCGCAATTGCAAGACCAAGAATCGTATCGGAGATCGGAATCACATCAAAAATATCGCCGCCAACGATTTCGGCAGGAATGGACTTTCCGTAAATGTCGAAGCCATAAAAATCCGGAAATTCCTGGGGAAGCAAACTCATTTGAATCTTTCGCGCTTCCGATATGTAGAATTCCAAACGGGTCGCGCGAATCTTGTAATTCGCAACATGCCGAATCATTGTTAGTGCATACTCGACCTGTGATTCGTTGATCGGCTCGGACAACGTAAACGAAATGACATACTCACCATTGTCACCGAGGGAAATCGCCACGAAACGGGAAATACCAAGCGGACCTTCAATTTCAGGGTCAAAACAGGGATGGTTTTCGTTTGCGAGAATCTGACCTTCCTGTTTCATCACCTGCACACAGGGATATTCCATGGAAATGGTAAAGTTTTCGGGCGCTTGAGAATCACCCGACTGAGAAATGAGCTGGTAATGGCGATTCGCAGCCTCGTAAACTCTGCCCCCTTTGATTCCCAATTCCGGTCCGAGCTCCTGGATGATCGAGGTAAGGATTCCCTGCAGCATGGCTCCGATCGCAGGAGAAGACTCGATCTTCTTCAGCGTGTTTTCGAGCTTGATTAAGAGTGTTCGGTGGTCCATAGATTTCCGCCAATAGTATATAGAAGGGGGCGAGAGTTCAAGGGACCAAATCCTCACAAAAACGTCACGCTGTGGTAACATGGCTTCCGTTCGGGGGATTCGTTGCAACAGACACAGGCACACACGCGAAGTCCCGTCACGCGAGACGAGCGACTGTCGCAGTTCTATCCGCTCATACTGGAACTGCATGAAATGACCAGCTCCGGCCAAGTGCTGGATCGCATCCTACAATTCTGTTTAGAAGCTCTCGACGCTCCTTACGGTTTGATTGCTCTCATCGATTATGAAAAGGAAATCCTGGACATTCGAGCGAAAACCGAGCAGGACGATTTGTTGCGGAAAACCACAAAAATTGCCTTAATGGAGCCGGTTTTCAAAAAAATTGCGTTTGAAGCGCACTATGAAAATGTGCCTGACTATTCCGATTCCGATTTTCATCTGCCGTTTTATCGGGGCGCCCGCTCAGCAGTTTACGTGCCTCTTGCTTTGTTGCAAACCGCCATCTCCGTGCAGAATAGCCCCGGAGAAAAAAAATCTGCGAACACCAATGTCGTAGGAATGCTTGTTGTTGAATCGAACAAACCTGCGGCCTTTACAAAGGAAGATCTGGCATTTTTGCTCGCGCTCTGTTCGCAATCCGCATCCTTAATCAAAACGATCCAGCGATTCGAAGCGCTTCAGAAAGAGAATCAGCTACGAGATGAGCTGACTACCAAAATTCTGCGCATGGATCCAAAAGAAAGTCATCAACTGGATCAGCTCCTGAAAAATATTCTGGAGCTTACTCTCGAACTTACCGATACGGCGCACGGGACGATCTTGTTGTTGGAGGAATCAAGCGG
>JBKKAT010000064.1:0-4176 GCA_046714535.1 Acidobacteriota bacterium
GGTTTGCTCCCCCTTTTGAGGGGGGTGTTATGGCGTGGGTGGGATGTTTTTAAGGCATGTTAGGGTACAGCCGGGCTTGCGCCGGCACCGCAGACTTCCAAGCCGAAGGCAGGCCGGAGGCCTGCGCTCCCCTGAACCCATGGATAGGATGCTTGTCGCCGGCAGTCAGGAAAGTGATGGTAGAATCTATCTCTCAAATAGAGCGTTAGCTTTTGGATTTTGATGTTGAGAGATCGAAATACTTCTTCTGACCTCGCCAGGCCGGATGAATGAAGCATTGTGGCTCCTGCGGTTTTTTGCTAAAGCCGGGGAAAAATTTTTGCGGCAAATGCGGCACAGCTGTAGCAAGCCGCACAGGTACACAGATTTGGTGCGCAAGCTGCCACTCAACGATTCCCCTACAAAAACGATTTTGTGGTAAATGTGGCGCGCGAGTCATCCGAATCGGACGAAAATCTGATAACGATGTTGTGCTCGATTACCCGATGATTTCAGATCATCATGCGGTGATCGCGATCCAGCGTGGAACGATAACCATCGAGGATCTCCGTTCTGCAAACGGCACCGCAATTGGAACTCCGCAGAATAAAATATCTCAGTCGACTATTTCTCCCCAGGATACTGTCTATCTCGGGTCATTTCCGATTCTGGCGGAGAAACTTATTTCGGGCGAGCTTGCGCTTGGAAAAAGCGCTTATACCGTGTTGAATGTTTCTGCTGCTTCCATGATTCTGGGCCGAGCACCCGATTGTGATGTGGTCCTGGACCATCCGATGGTTGCTCATCGCCACGCGAAAATTTCACGATCAGGGGATTCACTTGTGGTGGCTGACCTCGGAACCAAAACCGGAACGTTTGTGAACGGGAACCGCATCCAGGGAAGTGTCAAGATCAAAGTCGGCGACCTCATCCGTGTGGGCAGCTATTCGTTTCATATCACAGCTCCCGATAGCATCAAACAGCGCAATTACACGGGTAACGTCACTCTGGAAGCCAGAGACATCGATCTTCACGTAAAAGGGAAATCGATCGTTGAAGATGTGTCGTTGACGATTTATCCTTCCGAAATAGTTGCCTTGATGGGGCCCAGTGGTGCAGGCAAGACCACGCTATTAAATGCTCTGAATGGCTACATGCGACCTGTAACCGGAAACGTTTTACTGAATGGGCAAGATTTATACAACAACTATCAGCAGTTTTGCGGGCACATTGGATACGTTCCGCAAGATGACATTATGCATCGCGATTTGACGGTAGGACAGGCGCTTTACTACACAGCCCGGCTCAGGCTTCCGGCCGATTTTGCTGACACCGATATTCAAACGCGCATTGGCCAGATTCTAAAACTGCTGGAACTGGAGGGAACTGAGAATGTAATCGTTGGTTCGCCGGAGAAAAGAGGAATCAGCGGAGGCCAGAGAAAGAGAGTCAATCTCGCCATGGAATTGTTAACGGAGCCTTCCATCCTTTTTCTGGATGAACCAACCTCCGGACTTTCTTCGGAAGATGCATTGACTGTCATGAAGCTGCTCCGCAGTCTAGCAAACGCGGGCAAAACGGTTCTGATCAGCATTCATCAGCCGGGACTCTCCGTGTTCAGGTTGGCTGACACGTTGCTGCTGGTATCGAAGGATAAAAATTCGGTTGCTCCCGCCAAAATGGTTTATTTTGGTCCGGCTTATCCCGATGCCGTTCATTTCTTCAATCCAGCCCAATTCCCTGTTAAACCGGGAGTTGATCCTTCTCCGGACGAAATTATGCAGGGGTTAGGCACTCGCAAAACTGAAGAATGGGTGAATTACTACGGCGCTTCTAAATACAAAGATCAATATCTGGATGCAAGGTTAGGGAAACGTCCCTCTTCTTCGGCCAATCCTGTAAGCCCTAAGATCCATCGCGAACCTGGATTATCGCAATGGCGCACTCTGGTCAGACGATCTGTTGCGATCAAACTCAAAAACAAATGGAGTACAGCGATTTTGCTGCTTCAAGCTCCCTTTATCGCATCTCTGCTGGTGCTTGTATTTGGTAAGGGGGCACGTGAACTCGATCAATACCCGGTTCTTGGTCAAACATTCACGAGCATTTTTTTGCTAATTATTACCGCGATCTGGCTTGGCTGCTCCAATGCAGCCCGGGAGATTGTCAGCGAATGGGCGGTCTATTACAGAGAACGAATGGTCAATTTGAAGATTCCTTCTTATGTGGCCTCCAAATTTACTGTACTGGGAAGCCTTTGCGTCTTTCAGTCTTTTATCATGCTGACAATTGTTTATGTTGGTTGTGAATTGCAGGGACCTTTTATTAGGATGTTACTGGTGCTGATTGTTGTCTCTTTGGTTGCACTTGCGATGAGTCTGGTCACCTCCGCTTTAGCCAGCACATCTGATGTAGCCACAGCGCTTGTGCCTGTGCTTTTGCTACCCATGGTATTTTTGGGCGGTTTCATTCAATCGTTGGATCAAATGGTAGATTTAGCCAGGCCAATCGCGGCGCTGATCCCGGCAAGATGGGCATTTGAGGCGTTTGTGTTACTGGAGGATGAAAGTCGCGGTGGTTCGGCTGGCGCAGTGTCAACTTACCCTGACGGTAAACCTATCTATGGTACAGCGGAACATTTTTTTTCATCAGATGATCGCATCGGAGTAGCCGGTAGTGTTGCGATACTTCTCACGATGCTGGTTGTCTTAACTGTAGCTGTGATGAAAATTTTGCGATCGCGTGATGTTCATAAGTAAGAACAGCGGAGGCCCTTTGTAGTTTTTGAACAGAAGAAAGCAAAGCACGCAAAGAACAAGACTTTACTCTTCGCGATCTTTGCGTCCTTCTGTTAGGGACTGCTATTACTGGAAATGGGCGAACTTACGGAGAATTCCTGGGTCTGTTGATGCTTTCGTAGCAGTTCTAACGCCTCTTGCAATTGCTCCTCTTTCGCTTCGCCTTTCACTGGCATGCAAAAGACCAGAGTCGCATCGTCGTTGCGCATACGTGGATTCCCTTCGCGCGCACGATACGTTTCCAGGAACTTTCCGAAGGAGTCCTTTCGTGATTCGGATTGATCGGCCGGCTTCTCCTCTTGAATAGTTTGTGTCTGCTCAATCGAAGTGTCTGGCTTAGACTCAACGGGTCCCGGATCAGATTCCTTTGCCGGTTCTTCCGGTTCGGCGCCCGGCGGTTCTTCGGACCAAAATCTCCGAAAGTTCGACAAAACCCGGTTCAGCCAGGGACCTTCGCTAGATTCCTCAGGCGATTCTTTGACTGCAACCGGTTGCTGTTGGATAGTGGTATCCGCCTTCTGCTCCGGCATCGTTGAAGGTTTCACTGATTCAGTGGGTGATAGTAATTCCAGGAGTGTGTCAAAAATCAAATTGGATTTGTGCTGCTCCACACATCGGAGTATCCACTGACTGATTGCATCGGTGCACAGCATGAGAAAATCGCCAGACTCGAATGAAAGGGCAGGCATGTGTGTAAACTTCAGGACGTTTTGAGGCCGGTTGCTTACCAGTACTGGAGTCACTCCGAACTGTTCGGAATGGTTCAGGGGAAAAGAGTAAATTTGGTGATCCTTCTGCTTAAACAATAAAAGACAGCTATCGCCGACACAAACGGCTTGAATTTCAAAAGAGTCATCCTCACTTTTTTCTTTGATCGATGCAGCTAGAAGAGTAGCCTGACTTCCTTGCGTTATGAACTTCTCCTTCACAAACCATGGATATTCCTTACCCGAATCCATTGGTTTGAATTCCTGACGAATCTGCTTCACGTTTCCCGTCAGTTCATCGTCAGTGAGGGTCGGCCAATCCGGTTTTGCAGCATCGACCAGCGACCTTGCCCAGGCGCGGCAAAACACAGTTTCCGAAGCGCCATCGGAAACAGCCACAAATAACTCGCCGGAATCGTTTCCATCAATTTGATCTATTCTAAAGGCATCCTCTGTTTCTTCTACCTTATTGCCGAATTTTGGAGCGATCCAGGAATGATGAAATAGTTTCATTTTTGTGATGCTACCATTTGTTGAAACCGGTTTCCGATTGCAACACCGCTAACTTGTTATTTGTGGCATTGTCATCGATCTCTACTGTTGCAAAATGATTTTCTCCGTTCTCGATGGCATTAACCGGGATGGGCAACGGCAAGTTCCGCCAAATCGATACTGCATGCTCAACATTGGCC
>JBKKAT010000065.1:0-4838 GCA_046714535.1 Acidobacteriota bacterium
ACCTCCCCCTTTATAAGGGGGAGGAGCCTACTCAGCATTCATCTGTTACCTTTGATTAGGCGGAGGAATTTTATCGAATTCTTCCAATGCGAGGATGATTGTTTGTACGGCTCGCAGATAGAAATCATGCGTCATGTTTTCGAAATCATCTGTTGGTTTGTGATGATGTTCGTAATCTTCGACTCCAAAATAAATGAAAGGAATGGAACGTCGATGAAAGGCGTAGTGATCTGAATCCTTGGTCCAATCTTCAACATTTTTCAAGCCAGGGTTGTCGTGACCCAATAAGAGCTTCACAGATGCTTTTGCAGCCACCTTTTCCAGATATGGTTTTAAGTGAGGATAGTGATGAGTGCCCGCGGCATAAAGAATATCGTTTTTGTCCCGGCCAATCATATCCATGTTTACATTCATGATGATTTTTTGTTTATCCAGGGATTTCACCAGTTCTTCTCCACCTCCGCCCGATTGTTCTTCTGCATCGAGCGCTGCGACGATCAATGTGTTTTGTGGTGGATGTTTCTTGAAATGTGATCCTATCCCGAACAATGCAGCAACACCGGAAGCATTATCATTCGCGCCATTGTAAATCTGCCCTTTTCGCACTCCCAGATGATCATAATGTGCTGTTAAAACGATCACTCGTTCGGAACTACCTGAAACCAGGCCAACGATGTTTGTTACCTTATGCGTTATTTTCTCTTTAGGAAACTGAAATGTGAATGGTTGTTCATACGAGCTGCGTAAGGGTTGGATTCCGGCCTGTTTGAATCTGTCCAGGATGTATGCGCGAGCTTTTGCGCTACCGGGAGAATCGACCTTTCTGCCTTGCATATCGTCAGTTGAAAGAATTCGGAGGTCATGAAGAAGTTGATCCCGATCGATGGCAGGAGAATCGCTAAATGCTGTTTGAAGGACAAACAACAAGAGGGAAAAGAGTTTCATACCTTGAGCAGAGAAGCTGTTTTCACGATGCCTTCTGCTTCAGCGATTTCTTCCACGGAAGGTGCGTCGATGCAGAGATAGGTTGCAAGAACGAAATCCCGTCCGTTTGTAAGGGTCCAGATTTGGATTCGCGTAAGTTCTGAAGCCTTGCCCACAACGCAACCGAATCTTCCTATATGACAATCGTCGTAGTACCGTTCCAACAATTCGGCTTCCTGAAGATTTGCAACATGTTCCGATAAACGAATGAGTTCGCCATAAGTCGGATTTGCTTCTACACCCGATTCGTACAACGATTGAATAGACATCTGCAGTACTCCGGCCGCGTCATCACTGGAACGAATGAAGGATGGCGGACCTTCAGGATTTTCGTGAGAAATGTCCTGCCAATTTTCCGGTAATTCTACTTTGATCGTTGCTTTCATTTTAGAGAGCACCAAGAGGCCAAGTATATAATGGATGGCAATGCCGGCGATCCGTTTTGAGAATGTCTCCTATCGCGCGGGAACGAGTACGCTTGTTGATCGTCTTTCTTTTGAAATCGAAGAAGGGGAGACGGTTGTTCTGCTAGGAAGGAGTGGTTCGGGGAAAACGACCACATTAAAGCTCATCAACCATCTGCTGATTCCTAGCGAAGGCACGGTGTCTGTCAATGAAAAGAGCACTATGGAATGGGATCCGATTTCGTTGCGCAGACGGATCGGCTACGTGATCCAGGAAATCGGACTATTTCCACACTTTACCGTTTTTGAGAATGTCGGGCTGCTGCCGCGTTTGGAAAACTGGAATGCCGACAAGACTGCAAAACGTGTCCCGGAAGTGATGCAACTTGTTGGGCTCGATCCGGAAACGTTTTACTCACGCTATCCCCGCCAGCTTTCGGGTGGCCAGAGGCAACGGGTTGGTGTTGCGCGCGCTCTCTGTGCAGATCCTCCGATCCTTCTGTTGGATGAGCCTTTTGGCGCGCTGGATCCGATTACACGCGCAGAAGTTCAAATCGAATTTCAAGAACTGCAAAAACGGCTACGGAAAACCATGGTGTTTGTAACGCATGACGTTGCTGAAGCTTTTCTGTTTGGAGACCGGATCGGATTAATGGAAGAAGGCCGTCTCATTCTCTTTGGCACAAAGGATGAATTTTTGGGTTCTCAACATCCGGTCATCAAAACTTTTTTAGCACCGCTACGCAACTCGGTCCATCTATTCCAATGAATTTCATTGATTTCATTGCGCACAATTACGGGCAAATTTTAAATCTGTCTTTGCAACATTTATTTCTGGCAGTGGTTTCCACATTGATTGCCGCATTGATCGGCATTCCCGCTGGAATTCTTCTGACACGCAAACCGGGGATGTCATCAACGATTCTCGGAATTGCAAGTGTTCTTCAGACCGTTCCCAGTCTTGCATTGCTTGGTTTCATGCTATCGATTCCATTTCTCGGTGGAATTGGCGCGGGCGCGGCGATTACTGCGCTTGTCTTATACGCTTTACTACCGGTGATTCGAAATACTTACACAGGGATCGCAAGCGTTGATCCTGCTGTGCGCGAAGCTGGAAAGGGAATGGGAATGACCGACCGGCAGCTGCTTTTGATGGTCGAAGTGCCGCTGGCAAGTGGAGTTATCTTTGCAGGCCTGCGCATCGCTATGGTTGTATCGATCGGGGTGACAACCGTTGCTGCTGCGATTGGCGCCGGGGGGCTCGGCGAATTTATTTTTCGTGGACTTTCCACGGTGAACAATACTTTGATTCTCGCCGGCGCTATTCCGGCTGCGCTGCTGGCCATCATCGTAGATTTTGGTTTGGGCAAGATTGAAAGACGCTGGAGTAAAAATTCATGAAATATTTGACCGTAATCCTGGCCTTACTTCTGTTGTGCTGTAGCCGGCAGGAAAAACTCGTTGTTGCTTCGAAGAATTTCAGTGAACAGGTCATCCTGGGTGAAGTCCTCGCGCAATATATCGAACAGAAGATGAAAATTCGTGTCGAGCGGAAACTGAACCTGGGCGGTACATTCATCTGTCACAAAGCTCTTGAAGCAGGGCAGATTGATGCGTATGTGGAGTATACGGGCACTGCTTACACAGCGATTTTGAAACGAGAACCCAAAAATGATCCGGCTGCGGTATTCGCAGAAACCAGGGAAGCTTACCGTAAAGAATTTGACGCTGAATGGACAGCTCCGCTTGGTTTCAATAACACATTCGCGATGATCATTCGCGGTGAGGATGCAAAGCGTTTGGGGATAAAGACGCTATCGGAAGCCGCAAAACATACGCAGCAATGGAGAGCCGGTTTTGGCTACGAATTCATGGAACGGAAAGATGGTTTCCCGGGGCTTTCTGCCACTTACGGATTGAAGTTTGCCGAACATCCCAAAACCATGGATCTAACTCTGACTTACAAAGCTGTTGCCGAAAAACAAGTGGACTTCATTGCTGGAAACTCTACGGACGGTTTAATTGCAAAACTGGATCTTTTTGTACTGGAGGATGACAAGCATTATTTTCCTCCTTATCAGGCGGCCCCCGTTGTAAGAAGGGAAACTCTAAAGAAATTTCGAGGCCTGGAAGAAGCTCTCAATCAATTGGGAGGGAAAATTACGGAAGATGAAATGAGACAGATGAATTACGCCGTGGATGTTGAACATCGAGATGTAAAGAAAGTGGCAGCGGAGTTCTTGAAAAGGAGTTTCTAGTTGGATTTGAACGATTACAAAGCAACCAGCGATCTATCGCGCGCGACTACGATTCCACGGCGATGGTATGTGGATCCGCAATTCTTGCGGGAGGAGCGAAGACGAATCTTCCAGAAAACATGGCAGCCGGTGGGACATCTTTCGGAAGTTTCAAGACCAGGAGACTACCTCACTTGCGAAGTGCAGACAGAACCGCTGGTGATCACGCGCTCTCAGGATGGTGATCTGCGCGCATTTTCGAATGTTTGCCGGCATCGAGCGCATCCTGTTGCTTCCGGCAAAGGGAATCGCAAAAGCCTCCAGTGCCCCTATCATGGTTGGACCTACGCGTTGAACGGTCAGTTGCTTGCTGCTCCGGAGTTTGAAGGAGTGCAGGACTGGAATAAATCAGAAGTGTGTTTGCCACGCCTGCGCACAGAAACGTGGGGACCTTATGTTTTTGTAAATCTTGATGCAGAACCGCCTTCTTTATCTGAATTCCTGGGAAGCATTTCTGCAGAAGTGCAACGCGAAGGTTTTCCTGTTGACCGGATGCAGTTTATTGAGCGAAGAGATTACGTCGTTCCCTGCAACTGGAAGGTTTACATCGACAACTATCTCGAAGGTTATCACATCCCGATGGCTCATCCCGGTTTATTCAGAGAAATCGATTATGCTCAGTACCGGGTTGATACTTTTCGCTATTACTCATCCGCACATGCTCCGATCCGTCCGGCAAAAGAAGGGGACATCCCGGGCCGGGACCGCCGGTATGTAAGAACGGAAATGGAATCGCGAGCACTTTACTATTGGATCTTTCCGAATTTCATGATCAATATTTATCCGGACAATCTGCAAGCCAATATTATTTTGCCGATCGATGTGGACCAGACGCTAACGATTTTCGAATGGTTCTTCCTTGGACCCGGAACAGGGGAGGGATGGGAGTCGTTGCAACAGTCGATTGCTTT
Organism: Acidobacteriota bacterium; assembly: GCA_046714535.1. GTDB lineage: Bacteria > Acidobacteriota > HRBIN11 > JAKEFK01 > JAKEFK01 > JAKEFK01. Next base: position 4,597 of record JBKKAT010000065.1, read on the forward strand.
CAGCGATCAGATTCAGAAGGAGGACATCGAACTGTGTGCGCAAGTCCAGCGTGGTCTACAATCGGAAAGCTATCAGCAAGGTCGGCTGTCTGTGAAACGCGAAAATGGCGTGCACCATTTCCATAAGCTCTTGCACGAATTCCTGAGTGCGTGATTTCGGAGGGCGGCCGTCCCTGGCCGCCTGGCGGGCACGGAGGCCCGCCCTCCTGAATTAGGTGGCTCGTTTTAGCACAGCGATTTGG
>JBKKAT010000066.1:0-6598 GCA_046714535.1 Acidobacteriota bacterium
TGTTCTGAATATTTTCATACTCATTTCCGCTGCTCATAAAAACTCATAAACTAATCGCGCACCGGTTCCCCCCTCGTTATGAAGTAGGGGGTCTGGGGGAGGTTGGAATCTTTGAGTGTACTCCAACCCTCCCCTTGCCCCTCCCTTCATAAGGGAGGTGAACTTAGCTTAGAACTCCTACGTACGCTTCCAATCAAAAACGGGACGCTGTGGACTCCCGTACAATTTCAGCGCGCCCTGCTCGCCCACCGCGTTGGGACGGATGAAGATCCAGTTTTGCCAGGCGGACAATCTCCCGAAGATTTTTGTTTCCATTGTTTCCGGTCCTGCAAAACGCAAATTCGATTCCATGCCGGTCAGCGCATCGGGTGACATACTCGCGCGCTCCTCGATGGCAACACGCACATCATCCTCATAATCCAAATCGTCAATCGAAAAAGTTATCAGGCCCGCTTTCTCCGCATCTGGCGGTTCCATCGGTTGAGGCAGGGAAAAAACAGATTCAGCGTGATCCGGATCGGCCAGAAAGCGCGTTTGAATGCGAGTTAAACCATTGCCCATCGGAAAAAACTCGCGATTCAAAGAGGTCAACGCGATCCGCACCTGCTCATCCGGACTATCCAGGATGTAAGACCGGTCCGCTGCAAGGGCCAGCTCAAAAAGAGAACCGGCAAAGCAAGAACCGGACTCAATCAAAGCGAAAATCGTCCGGGAGGTCACATCCAACCGCTTCAAAGTGCGCTTCATCAACAACAAAATTTCCTTCACAAACCAGTGTCCGCTTTCCCTGGAAAGGATTTCATCCATTTTTTGTACCGCTTCCAGATCCCCTTCCGTCTTCAACAACAACACGCCGATCTCCGGTTCATTGAACCGAAGGTGCAACAGAGCATGATCGATTTCGCGAAAGGTTCGCAGCGGATAAAAATCGGAACCTGCTTCGCAGATCGCAGAAGCGTTGTCCGGCTGATCCGGCGCAGGACCTTTTACCGTTAAAGTTGCCACTCGTTTCGGCCGATCGATTGTAAGTTTCACATTATGGTATGTGATTTCATCATTTGAAATAGCGGGATTCACCGGTTTGAGTGGAATACCGGATCCTGTTTTGCTCTCTTCTCGTTTTGACCACTCTTTCGCGCGTTCCGAAACGAATTCGTCAAAGCGACTGCGCGGAGCAAGATAGTCCACGAGTCCCCAGTCCACAGCGCGTTGTCCCTTGATTCCTTCCGCGAGTGTACAGAAAACGTCGGCCCTGTCCCGGCGAACCTTGCGCTTATCCACCACGCGGGTCAACCCTCCTGTGCCCGGCAACACACCCAGCAAAGGAGTTTCCGGCAGGCTCACCGCGCTATTTCCATCTTCCACCAGAATGATTTCATCGCAGGCCAGGGCCAGCTCGTATCCTCCGCCGGCGGTGGTTCCGTTGCAAGCAGCAATATAGTGTTGCCCGCTGAAACGGCACGCATCCTCCATCGCCAGACGGGTCTCGTTGGTGTATTTGCAGAAGTTCACTTTAAAACCATGGCTGCTGCTACCCAGCATGAATATATTGGCGCCCGCGCAAAAAATGTTCGCTTTCGCGCTTCGCATCACCACCGTCTTCACTTCCGGATGCTCAAAACGCAATCGCTGAACAGCATCTGCGAGCTCAATATCCACGCCCAGATCATAGGAATTCAGTTTTAACTTGTACTGCGGCACAAGAGGAGCATCTTCTTGAACATCCATCGTGACAAAGGCGATTTCCCCATCGATATTCAATTTCCAGTGACGATAAGAATCGGGAGACGTTTCAAATGAAATCATATTTGTTTTTTCCTCAGGAAAATGAATTTTAATGCATGAAAAATGACTTGTCAATCTTAGGATAATGCAATATACTGCATTTTATGGAAATATTGGAAGAGCTGGGCACGCGCATTTCCGATTTGCGTCGCCAGAAAGGCATTTCCCGGAAGGAGCTCGCGCTGCGGGCTCATCTCAGCCAGCGGTTTCTTGCGGATGTAGAATCGGGCCAGGGAAACATATCCCTCAACAAATTGGCCGGCTTATGCAAGGCTTTGAATATTCCGCCCTCTTTACTGCTCTCCGGAATGATGCAAGGAGCCGACAAACGGTGGCGTTTGTTCGATTCGATTTTTTCCATGATGAATCAGTGTGATGCAAAACAATTGAAGGAGCTTCATCAGTGGTTAACCACGCTTTTGCAACAGAAGCAGGAGCTCATTGCGTTGATCGGGCTCCGGGGCGCGGGCAAAACAACAATCGGCAAGAAACTGGCTTCTGCATTGAAGTGGGAATTTGTCGAGCTGGATGAGCGCATTGAAAAGGCGGCCGGCCTGACTCTGCAGAATATCTTTGAAGTCCATGGCGAAGAATACTACCGCAGACTCGAACATGATGTTTTGCTCGATCTCATACTCCAGCAGAAACGCGCTGTCGTTGCAACAGGGGGCGGCATCGTGATGCGAAATGAAACCTTCGATCTTCTGGAAAACCACTGCCGGATCATCTGGTTAAAGGCAAAGCCGGAAGATCACTGGAACCGCGTGTTGAAGCAAGATCCCAGACCGATGACGAATTACCCGGACGCGTTTTCGCAGCTGCAAAATCTTCTGCAGGGACGCGAACCGCTCTATGCGCAAGCCGACTGCGTGATCGATACTTCAGCCCTGGGAATTCAAGGAAGCGTGAAAGAAATAATTTCGCAAATCGCTTCCGTCCCGGCATAGACACTTTATTTCTTCTTCCTGGTTATTGCTTGTCGAATGGTGCCGATCGGCAACAACATCGGAATCGTAGGCGGACGCATACCGGAACGACCCTGGGTAATCTCTACGCGATAGAATCCGTATCGCGCGTAAAAAGGTTCCGCATCCTTTTTTGCATCAACAAGCACACCGATGCAACCATATTCACGCGACAGTCGTAGAGCAAGATCGAAAACGAAACGAAGTAATGTTTTACCCAACCCGTGGCCCTGTGCTCGTTCAGAGATAGCGAGTCTCGCAATTCTAAGAATTGGCAGAGGATACTTCGGAAGCTTTCTTTGCAAATCGGCAGGTATTTCATCGATATGGGAAGGAGCCACAGTCGTGAAACCCAGAATCTCGTTTGATTCCTCCACTGCAGCAACATAGGTGCTTCCAATATGATGGCGAAATTGATTTTGACCGGCGTATTCATGAAAGAATCGATCCAGTTCTACATTTCCTGAATGGAAACTACTTCTATCATCGTTTTCCCGGAGAAGCCGGATGTTAATCTTCATTCCCCATTAATCGGCGTAGTCGCCGTGTCGGTTTAGGTGGGCGCGCAATATGCTTAACGATCGTGGTTGCCGCCTCCGGCGAAAGTATGATTTTTGCAGGCACCAAAATATCGGCTGGTAGCTGATCGAGCGCCCTTATATAATCCAGCACAGCTTGCTCAATCAGAAAGCCTTTCTTGATGCCGGTGTTCCTCGTGAAATTCTCGAGCAACTCTCGGGTGCTCTCTGAAATCTCTGCTGAAATCTGCGTAGCCATTAATGTCTCCTGTAGGAAAATCTACAATCTTGTAGATTGAATGTCAATTGCGAATCCACCACCAATTCACTTTTATCCCAGTACAATCGCGCGTGCGCCGTTATTCAGGGCTCTTCCTGAATCACTTCTTTGCCATTTGTGGTCAGGTTGATGGTCCATACATCATTTTCACCATCGTAAACATGAGTTCTGGCAAGCCAGAATCTTGGTTCCCTGTGGTTGACCCGGAAAATGGATGCAGCGGGAACGGAGAGACACCGCGGTGGAGAATTTTGTTCCGAAAGGCGAAAATAGAACACATGAAACACGATGCAATTGCGGTGATAGATTTTGGTGGACAATACGCGCACTTGATTGCCACGAAGATTCGGCGGCTCCATGTATATGCGGAGATTCTGCAGCCGGAAGATTCTGTGGAGCATTTGTCTCAATTCAAAGGAATCATTCTCTCAGGCAGTCCGTCTCTTTCTGCTTACGATGAAGACAGCCTTTATGACAAGCGAATGTATGATCTTCCGATTCCGATTCTCGGTTTTTGCTTCGGACATCAGGAAATAGCCAAGCACTATGGCGGTCGTGTAGAACATACGCAGCGCGAGTATGGCCCTTCGGTGCTTAGAATCCAGGGCGGGAGTCCCATCTTTAACGGAATGGGGCGCGAAGAAATTGTATGGATGAGCCATGGGGACACAGTCACGCTCTGTCCGGCCGGCTTCAATGAAATTGGGATCTCAATCACCGGCGATATTTCCCATGCAAACGCCGCCATCGGCAATGATTCGCTGCGGCGATACGGATTCCAATTCCATCCGGAAGTCGATGACACGATTCACGGCGAAGAAATGCTGCGGAATTTTTGCATCAACATTTGCGGCTGCCGCGCCGATTGGACCATGGAAAATTATGTCGAAGAAGTGATGGAACAGATTCGGAGTCAGGTGGCCGGTCGCACTGTTTTTCTGCTAGCTTCCGGAGGAGTCGATAGCACTGTGTGCGCGATGCTTGTTGGCCGGGCGCTTGGTCCTGAAAATGTTCGTCTGCTTCACATTGATAACGGTCTGATGCGAAAGAATGAAAGTGAGATGGTTCTCGAAGCGCTCCAGAGACACGGTCTTGGAACGAATCTCCTTTTTTCGGATGCCTCGGAGGTTTTTCTAAAAGCGTTGACAGGTGCTACTGATCCTGAAAAGAAACGGCGCATCATTGGTGATACTTTCGTGAATGTATTTCGCAAAGAGACGGAGCGACTCAACCTGGACGGTTCCATTCTTGCGCAGGGCACGATCTATCCCGACACGATCGAGACAGGCGGCACCAAACGCGCGGATGTGATCAAGACGCATCACAATCGAGTGCCGGTCATCCAAAAGATGATTGAAGAGGGCCATGTCATCGAACCTCTTTCAGAACTTTACAAAACAGAAGTCCGCGAACTCGGTGAAACGCTGGGCTTGCCCGAAGAAATTATTTGGCGCCATCCTTTTCCCGGACCTGGTCTTGGCATTAGACTCCTTTGTTCCGATGATTCTTTCCATGGCACGGAAAGTCTATCGGAGTCTCAGCAAGCTTTGAAAAGTCTGCTGGCCGGAACAGCCATCGACGGGGTTGTCCTTCCCGTCCGTTCGGTCGGTGTAAAAGCGGATCTGCGTTCTTATGAGCATCCCGTGATGTTATGGGGAAATGTTGTTCTTGAAAATGCCGAATCGATCGCCGCAAAAATTTTCCAGAAAGTTCCGGGAGTCAACAGATGCGTTGTGGATCTTAGCGGTCAGGGAATAACGAACGCGCGTCCGCTTACCGCAACGATTACCCGCGAAAGGCTCGATTTGCTGCGTGAAGCCGACGCAATTGTGATGGATGCTCTACGGCATCACGGACTCTACCGGAAAATCTGGCAATGCCCTACAGTGTTTGTACCGCTCGAAATCAATCAACGCGGTCAAGAGTTTGTTGTAATCAGGCCAGTGCTGTCGGAACGTGCAATGACCGCGAGACCAGCAATTCTGCCCTCTGAAATTCTGGAAGAGCTCCGCGATCGCATCCTGCAACTTCCCACCATCTCCGGCATTGCTGTTGATATCTCCACGAAGCCGCCGGGCACCATCGAATGGGAGTAGCTCTTTAACGCAAAGGCGCAGAGACGCAAAGAAGGAATGCCATTATTTGCGCATGATAACACATGTATTTATAATGTTATCATCATGGTAAGAACACAAATCAGTTTAGCTGAAGAGGAATACGAAGCTGCTAAAGAAGAGGCGGCCAGACTGGGGATTTCGCTGGCGGAGTTGCTTCGACGTTCCTTGCGCAGGTTGTTGCCGGTAGACGAAACCAAACCATGGATGCGCTACGCAGGGATGGTCGAAACGGGAGAGGAATCTTCCAGCACCCACATTGATGACATCGTATATGGCCAAAAAGACTGAAGGTTATGTAGATACTTCGGCCCTGATTGCCTTTGCTGACCGGTCCGATACGTTTCATCCCCTCTTTAAGCGACTTTTCGCCGATCCGCCGCCTCTTGTGACGACCGCTCTAGTGATTGCGGAAGGACATGGATGGTTCCTCAAACGTTATGATCGAACGAAGGCATTGGAGTTCCTGAATATGGTGGAGATCATGAAACCACTTCAGATTGCTTCCGTTGGAATAGAACAACAGAAAGCCGCAACCGAACTTCTACGGAAATTTTCTGATCAAGACCTGACGCTTACCGATGCTGCCGGTCTCCACCTGATGAAAATACGGCGGATCCGTACTTGCTGGTCCACCGACTTTCATTTGGGTCTGACCGGTGTACCCCTTGTCATTCACAAGTACTGATGATTTTTCCTGGCATAAAATTCAAAAGGCCAGGTATCGGACGAATTTTGTTACCTGGCCTTTTTTCTAAACTGGGGTATTGCGCCCCATCTAGAATGACTTATTCAAACTTTCAAAAATGGACAGTGTTACTGGACTTATGAGGTCACTACTGAAACTTAAGAGGTTGGAAGGATTGAGCCCCTTGAGCCTTTTGAGCCCTTTGAGCTTTCCTTCAGTACTCCCTACTTAAGGAGGTGATCCAGCCG
>JBKKAT010000067.1:0-2658 GCA_046714535.1 Acidobacteriota bacterium
AAGCTCATCACAGGAGATAGTGAAGGAATTGTCCGTGTGGGTCCCATCACCGGTGAAACGCCTTATTTGCTTTTGGGTCATGCAAACTCGTTAAAAGATGTTACGGTTCATCCGAATGGCAAGTGGATTTTATCCACTGAAGGGGAATGGGCGAATGTGAAGTTATGGCGGATGCCAGAATTCCGTTCAAAGCCTCTGCAATCACTTTCGGCAAGCGAATTCCAGAAAGCAATTCGCGAAATGACAAACGTCCGCGTGGTGCCGGATGAAACTCTACCAAATGGATACCGGACAACGTTGGAACCTTTCACTGGCTGGGGTAGAGATGAAAATTAGAATTGCTTGCCTCATATGTTTTTTGCTACTTAGCACATCTGCTTTTGCTCAAAAGCTAACGGGCGCCCTTGAAGGCACTGTTGTGGATATTGATTCAACGCCCATCCCTGGAGTATCTGTAACCGCATCGAGTTCTTCGCTGATCGGTGGCAGCAGAGTGAGCTACACAGATGACTCCGGAGTCTACCGGTTAGCATTCCTTGCGTCGGGTGTATATGAGGTGAAAGCGGAGTTACACGGCTTTCAAAGTATTAGCACAAAAAATATTGTACTACCCACCACCACTACGCTAACAGTTGATTTCACGCTTCAACTCATTCAAACAGAGGAGACGGTTGAGGTAACGGGCGATCCTCCAATGATCGATACGAGTACCACGGCTGTAACCAGCACCATTCCTCCGGAAATCGTAAGCGCACAACCCAGGATGCAGAACATTGAATCGTTGATGAGGCTGACGCCTGGTGTGAAAGATGATTTATCTGCGTTCGGTGCGCCTGCGACAGAAAACAGTTACCGGATTGATGGCGTCAACATGACCAATTCAGCTACCATTAGTTTTGCCGGACTGCAATCCATCGCAAACCGCAGTTCCGGAACGCTCGTTCTTCAATATGATCAGAACTGGATTGATCAGGTGCAAGTCACCGGTATCGGGGCGCCATCCGAGTTTGGCGGTTTCACCGGAGTCATCGGAAATTTCGTCACGAAATCAGGTGGCAACGAATTTCATGGCCTGTTGGAAACTTTCTATCAGAACGAACATATGGTCAGCACCAACCCAAAAATTCTCTCACTTACACATTTTCCAAAAGGACCACGTCCCAAAATTCCATTCAAATCGTACGACATCAGCGCGCAACTGGGTGGTCCGATTTTTCGGGACAAACTATGGTTCTTTGTCGGATTTCAGTATCCACATCATGAAACTTTTCCGCTGAACAATCTAAGCATGACAACGGACATCGCCCCGAAGATGTTTAACAAACTCACATATAAATTGAATGACAACCAGACATTTCAGGGTTTTGTCCAATTCAATCGCGGGAGTAGCGAATCGACATATTTTCCGCACCCTGAAGCGAGCACGTTGATCGAAACTCCGCAATGGAGTTGGAATACAACCTGGCTCTCTATTCTTGGCACGAATCGCACGTTAGAAGCTCGTTTAGGCGGATTTTATGACAACTACAAAGATGTGGAAGATCAACCGGATCTACCTGGTCACTCGGATTGGGATGGTTGGAACACTAACAATTGCTGCCGCGGCAAAGGTTGGATTCGCAGGTTTGAATCAAACGTTACATTTTCACAGCATGCGGAACATTTTCTCCATGGTGCCCATGATTTTCGCTTCGGAGTTCAGATGGAACGTTCTGATGCTTTTGGCGGAACGTATTACAACGGAGGGATGCTCTACTACGATTTATTTGGCGCTAAGAATGTTCGTACTGTCTTTGGTGGAATCGTTCAACAAGTCACAAGCAACGTGCTCAGCGGATTTGCACAGGATGAATGGAACATTACCGGCCGTTTCACTGCCAGCCTTGGATTCCGCTGGGATCACAATCGGCAAGCAACCGATCACAACTTCTGGTATTCCAACGACCAGGTTGCTCCGCGAATCGGTTTTGTGTGGAAGCTGGATTCAAACAATAAGACAGTGCTCAAGGCGCACTACGGACACTATTTCGAGGGATTACAGTACACCGACGGGATCATAGCAGAAGGACGTGTTACCGGAGTTCTTTACCAGGCGTACTATCAAGGAAACTGGTACGACATATACCGTGATCAACTGGAGCCATCAGCCATTCCTCATGGTTTGAAGCAACCATTCGTGCGGCAGTTTGATATTGGTGTCGATCGAGTCTTGCCCGGCGCGATTCCGATTGGTGTGCATTACATTCACAGGAAATGGGAAAATATGATTCAAAGCATCAACCTGGATGGCTTCTTTCCTGTGACTTTTATCAACCCGATTTCGGGTGAGCCAATTACCTACTATTCAGCTACGCATGGGCCAAGAGGATCAGTGCTTGCAAATGATGATCGACTGTTCCGGCACTATGACGGCGTAGTGTTATACGCCAGTAAACGGTTCCATCATTTTTCGGTGATGGGATCGCTGGTATACGATCGTTTTCGCGGATCCAACAGTGATATAAATGGTGGCAGTCAAATTGACCGGGACAACTTCCATCCGTCTTTTGAGCCCGCACCGGAAAATCATTACACCTGGAAAATTGCAGGAAATTTTCCAGCCCCTTTTGGATTTAACGCCGGTTGGTATTACCGCCATGAAAGTGGAAATGGATGGGC
>JBKKAT010000068.1:0-2768 GCA_046714535.1 Acidobacteriota bacterium
GTGTGGAAGAGTTTAACCAATCTTTTACCGGCATTGTTTTGGTGATTGAGCCAGGTCCCGAATTTCAAAAGGGTGGGCAAAAAAGAAGCGTCAAAGAGGCTTTGTCAACGCGTCTCTCCGGTTCTAGCATGGCCCTTGTCTTCGTCGTTCTGGTTGGACTCGGTCTGGTGATTCCGGGTTTGGTGATCCCTGTATTTACGCGAGTCTTTGTTGATTATGTTCTGATCGGCGGGATGCACGACTGGGTGCGTCCTTTGCTGGTAGCAATGGTTGTTACTGCAATCATCAGGGCTGCGCTTACGTGGCTTCAACAACGATATTTGCTGCGTCTGGAAACAAAGCTTGCACTCTCCACTTCCAGCAAATTTTTCTGGCATGTTTTGCGACTTCCCATCGAATTCTTCACGCAACGGTTCGGTGGGGAGATCGGTATGCGCGTTCGAATCAACGATCGAATAGCGATGCTCCTTTCCGGTGAACTTGCGACAACACTCATCAGCATTGTCACTTTGGTTTTTTTCACGATCGTGATGTTCCACTACGACGTGTTGTTAACCATAGTCAGTCTTTTGATTGCGGCGCTCAACATCGTTGGACTTCAGTATGTTTCGCGGAAACGCACGGATGCCAATCAGAAACTCCTTCAAGATCAAGGAAAAATGGCGGGGACGGCCATGTCAGGAATGCTGATGATCGAAACATTGAAGGGAAGTGGTGGTGAATCAGATTTTTTCTCTCGCTGGTCCGGTCATATGGCAAAAGCAATGAACGGACAGCAAGAATTTGGATATCAAACGCAGCTTCTTTCCGCGTTGCCACCGTTTCTATTGTCCTTGAACACGCTCGCGATCCTGGGAGTCGGGTCTCTCCGGGTTCTGGATGGCCACATGACGATCGGGATGCTCATGGCCTATCAATTTCTCATGCTCAGTTTCATGGAGCCGATCACCAGGCTCGTCAATTTGGGATCTGTGCTTCAGGAAATTGAAGGTGGTCTGGCAAAACTCGATGACGTATTCCGTTACAAAACAGACCCACAACTGGATCAACAGAATGTAGAGGAAGAACTGGACGAGCAATCGATCAAGTTAAACGGCTATCTGGAATTAAAAGATCTTACTTTTGGCTACAGTCCACTGGATCCGCCGTTGATCGAAAATTTCAATCTCACTTTGAAGCCAGGAGAACGCGTTGCACTTGTGGGTACATCGGGAAGCGGAAAATCAACCATCTCGAAATTGGTTTCAGGATTATATGAACCCTGGAAAGGAGAGATTCTGTTCGACGGAAGAGAGCGCAGCAAGACACCCAGAACAACGCTGATCAATTCATTGGCGATGGTGGATCAGGATGTATTTCTTTTCGAAGGGACGATTCGCGAAAACTTGACCTTGTGGGATTCCACCATTCCTGAGACGAACATTATTCAATCCGCAAAAGATGCAGCCATTCATGAAGAAATTGCTGCCCGCCCTCACGGATATGAGGCCACGGTGGAAGAAGGAGGAAGGAATTTCAGCGGAGGACAGCGCCAGCGGTTGGAGATAGCAAGAGCGCTTACAGGATCACCTGCGATTCTTGTTCTTGATGAAGCAACGAGCGCTCTCGATCCTGTTACAGAAAAAATGGTCGATGATGCGTTACGCCGCCGCGGGTGCACGTGTTTGATTGTGGCTCACAGACTCAGCACGATTCGTGATTGTGATGAAATCATTGTGCTTGAGAAAGGAAAAGTCGTTCAGCGCGGCACGCATGAACAAATGAAAAACGTGGAAGGCCCGTATACAAGATTGATTGCAACTTAAATAGGGGAGCGCAGGCTTCCAGCCTGCATAGGGGACCGCGGACATCTTGTCCGGCATCAAATAAATATGATCCGATCTGTCAGTGAAGTGTTCGAAGAGTTAGGAACTCTTTATGAAATCGGTGGAAATACGCCTTTCTTGTTGGACGATCCGGAAAGCGTATGGCTGATCAAATCCGGAACCGTAGAAATTTTTTCTGTTCGGGTCACACACAAGGAAGCGTCAGGGACTCGCTACCACTTTTTTACTGCGAAGAGCGGGGACATGCTGTTTGGCATGGATTTGGAAAAGTACGGCGAAGGACTCGGTTTACTTGCTGTAGGCGTTGTTGGAACGAAGGTCATCAAGTTCCCGATGGATATGTTCCGGCAAATGGCCTCTGCTTCCGAACTTGCAGATGAAATTTCGCCTTTGGTGGAGACATGGGTCACAGGTCTGTCTCACGCAATCACAAAGCATATTTATCCGAAGCCTCGAGTCGAGGAAATGCTCGATCTCCCATCTGAAATTGTCATGGAGAGTGGCAAGACAGCGCGCTCAAAAAAAGGTCTTGTCTGGCTTCAATTTCTGGAAGGTTCTTCTTTGTTTATCGGGATGGAAGAAATTTCTCCGCTGGAACGAGATGTAATATTTCCTCTTACTTCCGACACATGGATACAATCGATCGGGCAAACAAAGCTTGTTGTCGACTCCACGAAAATTTCGTTGCACCGCGAATCCCTGTGGGCAGGCCTTGAATACTTCTACGAAACACTTTTCAAGTGCGAATTCTTTAACACAACGCTGACTGCGGTAGACGAATACAACCGGCTCAGCGAAAAGGCGGATCGCAATAAAGTTGCGATTGGCAACTCGTTAGAAGATTTGGCTTCTCTACTTCGCCCAACCCAAGCAGTCGGAGTTCGTGGTGATCTTGAGGATCCTCTATTTGTGGCATGCGTTGCGGTGGGGAAGGCACAGGGC
>JBKKAT010000069.1:0-7224 GCA_046714535.1 Acidobacteriota bacterium
TATGTGGCAAAACCCCCAGTTCAGTTCCTTAGAATTCCAAAAGTTGTTGCAACAAGTGCGCAACGTTTTGCGTGTCAAACACTACAGTCTTCATCAGAACGTATAGAAAGAAGCTTATCTGTGGTAGGGATAGGTGAGAGTTACCCAAGGGTGAGGGTAGGCGGAGGGACTACGAACTTTCGCACACGCGTTGATGAATCTGATCTCTTTTCTTCTTGAAAGCGGAAAGCCAGTGCTCGATCGTCACATTTTTCTGATGCCCGTTTTCATAAATCACTTCATCGGTTTTATCAGCGCGCGCAACGCGAAACAGATCCCGAATTTGATTATCCGACAACTGATTCAGCAGATTGTCCAAAAACTGGCGCCCTTCCTCACTGATTTCCGGATCGACCAGACCATTTCGAAATGCCGAGGTCAGCCGGCCGATACAGGGCCGCCGCCCGGTGTTGTGTTGGAATTGATCCTCTTTTTCCTTATTCCAGATCTCTGTCCGCTCCCATCCCTTGTAAAACAGGGCGGAGAATCCGCCCACTTTCCGGTCTCCAATTCCGAAAGTCGCGCCAAGATCCTGAATCATGAAAACCGGTTTATTGCAAACCATTCTGCCATCTTCCCACGCCAGATCCTTGTCATAGCAGGCCAGTCTTTGTTGAGCCGGCTTGCTATCGGAATGTTGTATGAAAACGGCCAGTAGTTTGAGCGCATCTATTTCTGCTCTTTTTGCCGGAGACCTTTTCGCGATGCGATCCAGTTCCCTCCATTTCCATCCTTGATCGGGAAATTGACCCAGTTCAACGCCATCAAAATTTCGTTCCATGATCGCGTCCTCTACAACTCGTTCCATCCGCGTTTCTTCGTCCTCCGGCTCCGACGGATCGTGCTGTGGACATCCGAAACACCTGAGTTTCACGGGATAAACTTCGTCTGTGTAGAAACCCAGCGCCCACAGGAGCCGGGTCCCTGCGATCTCGGCATATGTTTCCCTTCTGCTAAATTTGATTCGAACCACTTCTCCTGAATCCAGCAAACTGCACTTGAATTTCGGACTCGCTCCGATCACTTCTCCGTTTTCCTCGACGTAGTGGCATTGGACCTCCGCGTCTAAGGGAACCGCAATTTCATTTTGTGGTCCGCCCAAAAGATTCATCGTTGGAATTTCGGTTTTCTGCCAGAGCCGCGCGTGTTGGAGGTAATTGTTGCGCTCCTTCATGGAAAGATGTGTCAAATCATCGGCGGGCCATAGAAGAAAAAGGAAGAACAATACAGGTACGGCTGGGCAGACTCGAAAGTATTTTATCGTTCCTCGTTCATCCTTTATATATAAGATGTGCCTAAAACGAGAAGTGGCAAGTTCCAGCTAATGAATTAAACTGTTACGCGTGACACTGCTGGACGCAATCATTCTTGGCATCATTGAAGGGATTACAGAGTTCTTGCCAGTCTCGTCCACCGGCCACTTGATTCTGGCTTCGGCCCTTTTGAAACTTGAAGATACCGAATTTCTGAAGAGCTTTGAAATTGCAATTCAGCTGGGAGCGATCCTTTCGGTTGTCGTTTTGTATGCGCGTTCGTTGATAAAGGATCGCGAACTGATTCAGAAAACAATCGTCGCGTTTCTCCCGACATGCGTTATCGGTTTGATTGCCTATAAGTTCGTAAAGCAATATCTGATGGGGAATGAGCTGATCGTCGTAGTGGCTCTAGTGATCGGGGGTCTTGTTTTAATCCTTTTCGAATGGCTCCAGCGCGGAAAACCGGAAGGCTCAAAGCAGATCTCCTATTTACAGGCCGTTTACATTGGCCTCTTCCAATGTATCTCGATGATTCCGGGTGTGTCCCGTTCGGCAGCAACCATCATTGGGGGAATGGTAATGGGTATTGAAAGAAAAACGATTGTAGAGTTCTCGTTTCTTCTTGCCATTCCCACCATGGCCGCGGCAACGGCGCTTGATATCTATAAAAGCGCGTCTCTCTTTTCTTCCTCTGAGGTCCATCTTTTGATTGCTGGTTTTGTCATTTCGTTTGTTGTTGCTCTTTTTAGTATTAAATTTTTGCTCCGCTACATTCAAAACCACACTTTCGTCGCGTTTGGTATTTATCGCATTCTCGTTGCCTTCTTATTCTGGACTTTGATGATGTGAAGAATGTGGCAAATTCTACGACAAGAGTGTCGTAAGTCATACTGCAACTAATTTATTCGTAACACCACTCCCCTTTCAAATGTCCTATATAGACTACAAGGTTGATCGCACTTCCGTCGAGAAATGGTTGGTATGATCTTTGCTAAACACAAATTCTTGGAGGATTCTATGAGGCATTTAAAACAAGCTCTACTAATATTGTCGATTGTATTTTTGAGCGTTGCAGGCGCTAATGCGGCAACATCCATTACGATCGGCAAAGGAGATTTTTACATCTCCATCGGTGATTACGATTACCTTCCTTACGGCTATCAGGATCGCATTCCGCGAGTCAGTTTCTATGACGTGATGAGCGATTACGGAACTTGGGTTTCCGTGTCGCCTTTCGGACGCGCCTGGCGTCCTTATGTTTACTATGACTGGCAGCCGTATACTTACGGACATTGGACGTACACGCGTTATGGTCCTACCTGGACCGGATACGAACCGTGGGCATGGGTTGCTTATCACTATGGTAACTGGGTCTGGTCTCAAAACCACGGCTGGGTCTGGCTACCTGGATATGACTGGCACCCGGGTCGTGTGCTTTGGGCTAACAGCTACAACACGATCGGATGGATGCCGGCGCCGCCGCGCGGATACAACTACTTCTGCGGCTATCTTTGCCCCGAACGGCAGACCTACGGGGGCGGATACAATGATCCGGTCTATGGCCGACGTACTTCGGATGACTACTACAATTTCGAAGATTATGACGACTATGACGAATATTCCGAATATGAAGACTACGATGATTATGGCGAATATGATGACTACGATGACCGCTATGGAAGTAACAGATATCCGGAAGGTTCATACGATCAGTTCTCTTCGTATGGATTCCGGTATGATCCATTCTTCTATAGTCAGGCATATCTGAGGATCGCCCCACGTTTGTGGGTCTTCGTACCGGCAAATTACTACATGTCCGACAACTACGCCGACAGCTATTTCGACCCGGATTTCGTGCGTTATCTTTTCGATAGACGGCTGATACAGATCAATCGCCAGGGGCTCGATCGAGTTGCTCTGGAACAGATCGTACGTCAGCGCATTCAGGAAGAACCTGTGCAGGTAAGACAACTGCAAACCGAACGGGGTACTGTCCGTTTGGTTGTGCCCACGAATGAAGGAGAAAAAATCCGTGTGCACGCAAATCGCGTTGTTAAAGAAGTGATCGCGCCGGCCTTTGTTGAAAAGCGAAAGCCATTCAAAGGAGCCAGAGCGCGTAATCGCGAGGTTGTGACACGGGTTTTCAAGCAACCGACTGAGGCTAAGGAACAAGGTCAGGTGGAAACACTGAATGATCAGACCGTGCTGAACGAAGCGAAGAAAGCGCGTGAAGAACGTCGAGCAAAGAAACAGCAGGTTAGAACTCGCGGAATCGAAACGATCGAAAAAGCGGATCGCGAAGGCAAGCTCGAACCGATGAAGCGCGCGCGTGAAAAAGCCGAAAAGAAGGAGAAAGCTCCGAAAACAAGTTCGCGAAATCGTACCGAAGACAGGCAGAATCGTCCTGAAGACCGTCCTGAAGACAAAGTGAAGAAACGAACGGCGCCTAAAGAAGGAGAGCCTGAGGTTGATTCGGCCACCAAAAAAGAACGGTGGAAGAAACGAGAAGCTGCCAAGTTCAACGCATGGAAAGAAAAGCAGCGGAAACAGTTCGATAACTGGAAAGAGACACATAAGGACAATCCCCAGGAAATCGAACGGGCTGAAAAAGAATTTCAGGATCGCATGCGTAAAGCCCAGGATCAGTTCGAAAAACGAACCGAACAGGGTCAAGGCGAAAGTCCCAATTCATAAATGGTTGATGGTAGGGCGCGATTCGTCGCGCCCTATCTTTCTTTCTAAGGAGTCCGTATGAAAACCCTCACAAAACTCCTACTGCTTTTATTTCTAGTCACACTCTCTGTTGAAGCGCAAAAGCCTGAAAAGACAAAAAAGGAACCGAAAGGTAAACGCCAGGCAACCGCGCCACACGCGAAGAGCAAGAAAAAAGCCTCAAAAGTGAAAAAAGTGAAAAAACCGGTAAGGGATCAGTACATTGTTGTGCTGGGAGACGGAGATCCGGAAGACGGCGTTTCCTTTTCTGTGGAAGATATCATAAGAGACCATAAGTTGCGGGCTCGTGGAAAAATTCGTCACAGTTACAACATTGTTCTCCGGGCATTTTCGGCAAAACTAACTCCGCAAGAAGCCGAAGAGATCAGTCAGGATCCGCGAGTCGACTTTGTGGAACAGGATAGCTATGTTGAAAAGAAAGGAACGCAAGATAACGCTCCGTGGGGCATTGATCGAATTGATCAGGCCTCCCTGCCGCTGGATCGAAAATATAACTACAGCTCAAATGGCTCCGGAGTGAACGTCTACATATTAGATACGGGAGTACGCAGCAGTCATTCTGATTTTTCTGCGAGAGTGGATGCAGGTTTCACTTCCATTCCGGATGGCAAAGGCTCCACAGATTGCGATGGACACGGAACGCACGTCGCAGGTGTTGCCGGCGGCACGGTCCATGGCGTTGCAAAAGGCGCACGCATCTTTCCTGTTCGCGTGATCGGATGCGATGGAACAGGAAGTACTTCCGACACGATTGAAGGGATCGAATGGGTAACGCGCAATCATAAAAAGCCTGCAGTAGTAAATCTGAGTCTCGGGATTGATGGAATTTCTTCAGCGCTGGACACCGCGGTCAGCAATTCAATAGCAGCCGGCATCACTTATGTTGTTGCCGCTGGTAACAACGGCATCGATGCCTGCGATGAATCGCCTGGCAGAGTCCCGGCAGCGATTACAGTAGGCGCAACAAACAATACAGATGGCCGCCCTTCTTTTTCAAACTATGGAAGCTGTGTAGATATTTTTGCGCCTGGCGATGACATAGTGTCTGCCGGGCATAATTCGGATACCGGAACCCTTACGCTAAGCGGGACCTCCATGGCTGCTCCTCATGTGACGGGAGCCGTTGCCCTGTATCTGCAACTGAATCCGTCCGCAAACGCAAGTCAGGTTACACAGGCCATTATCAACAAAGCAATTCAGGGAAAAGTGGGTGGTCCTGGCAGCGGATCACCCAATCGTTTATTGATGGCGCAGGGTCTGAGTGCGCCCGCTCCGCCTCCAACTTCGAACTGTTCGCAAACTTCGCAAATGTTTTCCAATCCAGGTTTCGAACAATCAACAGCCGGATGGGAAGGCACGGAAGGTGTCATTACGACTTCAGCGACATACGTGGCGAAAACCGGAAACGCTAAAGCCTGGCTGAATGGTTATGGAGAAGTAAGCCGTGATGTTGTTGCGCGAAATATTTTGATACCTGCCGAAGCGTGCGCTGCCTCTTTGACCTTCTGGTTGTGGATCGATACAACAGAAACGGAAGACGTTGTGTATGACCGGCTCCGTGTGCAGCTGCTCGATTCGTCCGGCAGCACGCTGGTGAAATCGCTCGGTGAATTCTCGAATGTTGATGCAACGTCCGGCTATGTGCAAAAAACATTTGATCTGTTGCCACACAAAGGTAAGTCGCTGAAATTACGATTCATCGGACGCGAAGACGAAGCCTATAGCACCAGCTACCTGATCGATGACGTCATGATTAATGTGAAGAAGTAAATGTAATGGACGGCAGGCGCTTTCGGCCTGCACTAAGATATACTCCCGATTAAGGGAGGATAGACATGATTGAGCGAATTTCAGACGGGCGCACCGATTTGGTGATCGACCATATATCAGGAGGCCATGCTGCAAACTCCATCGACAGCAAGGGAGTCTCTCTCATCAAGTGGTGCGCGTATTATGGCGATGTCAGTGCTATACGATTCTTGCTCGCCAACGGTGAATCACTCGAATCGCTGGGAGAAAACTTCGACCTTAACGGTGCTGTTTTTCATGGGCATTGGCAGTTATGCCAGTTCCTCATCGAAAACGGTGCTGATGTGAATCATCCTCTACCGGATACAGGAGAAAGGCCACTGCACGCGGCTTTGTGCAAAGCCAATCGTCCCGCGTACAACCACGTTATTAAAATTTTACTGGGCAGTGGTGCGAATCCGAATTGTGTGACGAAGGCATCCGCTGAGACAGGTTGTTTCATGAGAGATTGCAGAACGAAAGCCGAGACTCCCCTTCATCGTGCCGCCGCCTTCGGGACCGAAGAGGCGATCCAGCTTCTTCTGGACGCAGGAGCGACCATCGATGCGAAAGACATGAACGGAGACTCTCCGCTGACATGGGCCAGCTGGCACCTGCGCCCCGCTTCCGTTCTCAAGAAACTCTGTTACGGTGACATTTTCATTCACCCCGATACAGTGAAGCGCTCGACTTCCGACCATGGTATGGGCTGGGGCAACGGCATGGAAGTGAATCTACTTGGGAACCCGCATATCTAGCAAAATCGGGGTGATGCGAGTGATCGCACTGCTCTGGATGTCGCTTGTACCAGGATCCCTCTCTTTTGTAGCGGCGGAAAAGCTCGTCGGAACGACACCGGTGAGCAGCGCGATTGAGATACCGTTTCGCTGGACACCCGGACAAATTGAGATTCAAGTTTCGATTGAGGGGCACCCTCCCATCTGGTGCATTCTAGACTCTGGCGCTGAATTCTCGATGCTAGACAAAGTGGTTGCTAAGACGCTCAAACTCGGACCCATTGTACGGCGGAACACGCGCGAGCATATTGACAATCTAACATTACGCATCGGTCCGCTTACGTTACAAAGGCAAACGCTTACGCTCTGGGCTCTTGATAACTTTCGTCGTCAAAAGCGTGAGATTCGAGGCGTCATTGGATGCGAATTATTCGAACGGTACGTCGTTACGATCGACTTTCAAAAGCAGATCATTATCCTGAACGAGCCGCCATCATTTCATCCGAATCCCGCAGCGCGACAGTTACCGATAACCTTCTCCGGGCGCTTGTCTGTGATCCAGACAAGCTTGAGATTTCGTGAAAGCCTCATTCCAGCGAAGCTTATGCTGGATACCGGAGCATCCCAGGCTGTGATTTTGCGCTATCCATTTGCAAAGGAACATCGATTGT
>JBKKAT010000070.1:0-2535 GCA_046714535.1 Acidobacteriota bacterium
ATGTGGCGTACTTCCACGACCCGGAAAGAAATATGCTTGGGATCTTTCAGCCCGATTCTTCCGCCAAATAAGGCAACCCGAATGGGGCGCACAGCAGCGCCCCGTTCGCGTGAATTATTGCATCGTAGTTGGATATTCGTCATTACTACTCTTCTAGAAACGAAGTAGGAATATCGCGCCCTGTTCATTACGGCATATGGTAAGATCGCAGCCTATGCCATTCGAAGAGCGGCTCAGGCATGCAAAGTCGATTCGAGACATCCTTTTGGTGATCACGATATTCATCTTGCTGGTTCCTGCGCCTCTCAAGGGTGAGGAACCAAAGCCGGTCGCGATTCAAGCAGGCAGACTCCTGGATGTTCGCAAAGGAGTCATGCTCACAAATCAAGTGATTCTGATCAAGCGAAACAGAATTATTGACGTTGGCTCCAAAGACAAAGTAAAAGTCCCGGAAGGGGCAACTGTATTTGACTTGAGCGGTGCAACGGTCTTGCCTGGTTTGATTGATCTTCACACGCATCTGACTTCGCCGCACAATATCGGGAGTTATGAATCGCTGGGTATATCTGTTGCGCGTGAAGCTTTGTATGGCGCGACGCATGCGAAAGTGACGTTGGAAGCCGGATTTACAACGGTACGCAATCTTGGCGCAGGCGGCTACAGCGATGTGGCTTTGCGCGATGCTGTGAATGCAGGCGAATTGCAAGGTCCGCGAATGCAAGTTTCCGGGCCATCAATCGGAATGACGGGAGGGCACTGTGACGACAATCTGCTTCCCTCGGAGTTCCAATTCAAAACGAAAGGTGTGGCTGATGGACCGTGGGAGGTTCGCGCGAAAGTGCGGGAAGTCGTCAAATATGGCGCGGATGTAATCAAGTTCTGCGCAACCGGCGGAGTTTTGTCGAAAGGAACAGACGTCGGAGCGACTCAGTATACCCTGGAAGAAATGAAGGCGTTGATTGAGGAAGCGCATAAATTAGGTCGCCGCGTGGCGGCGCACGCGCACGGAACGGAAGGAATTAAATTCGCGATTCGTGCAGGTGTTGATTCTGTGGAGCATGCCAGTTTGCTTGATGAGGAAGGGATTGCAATGGCCAAACAGACCGGCGTGGCCCTCAGCATGAATCTATACAGCAGTCAGTACATCATAGAAGAGGGAGAAGAAAACGGAGTACTACCGGAGTCTATCGCTAAAGCCCGGTCGGTTCATGATAAGCGGCAGCAAAGTTTTCGGCGCGCCCTTGCGGCCGGTGCGTTCGTAGTATTCTCCACGGACTCGGGCGTTTATCCGCACGGCCAAAACGCAAAACAATTTGCATTAATGATCCGCAATGGAATGACTTCGATGCAAGCAATTCAAGCAGCAACGATTCACGCAGCGAAAGTCCTGAACTGGAGCAATGATGTCGGCAGCATCGAACCCGGAAAATTCGCAGACCTGATTGCTGTCAATGAGGATCCGCTCAAGGACATTACAGTGCTGGAAAAAGTGGGTTTCGTGATGAAAGATGGCGTAATCGTCCGAAACGTTTTGAAATGATGCCAGCCACCGGATTAACAGAATTTACAATCAATTAACGTTCAGCTCTAGCAAGCGCATTGCATTTACTATAGCTTTCCTGGTAGACAAAACTCCTCTGGCAGGAACTTGCCATCTACAGAGTTTTCGGCCGGTCGATGAAAAGTATTTCAGCAAATTATCGAGATCCGTTTCGAGCGGTTTTGCAAAACAACCCTCATCCGATGTGGATCTTCGACCATCAAACATTGCAGTTCCTTGAAGTAAATCCCGCTGCGGTCGTGAGCTATGGTTATTCCAGGTCAGAGTTCTTGAAGATGAAAATTACCGAGATACGTCCGAAGGATCAAATTCCTAAATTGCTTGCGGGTATCCGGCCATTCCATCTTTCTGGAACGCAAATCACCGACCTTCAGCATTTAACAAAAGATCGAAGGGTAATCGATGTGGAAATTACCGCATCTCAATTCTATTTCGAGGGACGCCCCGCGGTGCTTGTTGAAGTTCAAGACATTACGGAACGGAAACAGGAGAACCACGTCCTCATGCAAGCCTTCACGGAAATCATTTCCCAGATGGAAACAGCGCGCGATCTGATTGCCAACGCTCCGACAGGCGCCGCAGCACATATAAATGATGCATTACTTCTTGCACGACAAAGTCTCTCCGAAGCGCGACGATCCATACGAAACTTAATCGCTTCAGAAAGGACAACCTCAGGAAAGCATCCCAAGCTCACCGATCGAGAAAAGGAAGTCCTCCATCTCCTAACAGCGGGCAAAACGAACAAAGAGATTGCTGCGCAGCTTGATATCACAGAAGGAACAGTAAAGATACATGTCCATCATATTTTGCGAAAACTGCGAACGACCGCACGAACGGAAGCAGCAATCCTTGCAGTAAAGATCGGTATTGTCCGCATTTGAACCTACGCATGTATAACGAAAGATATATAGGAAACCAGGCGGACCCTTCTTAATTTTGTTAATAGTGGTGCGGAAGGACTTGCTGAGGTG
>JBKKAT010000071.1:0-5813 GCA_046714535.1 Acidobacteriota bacterium
GCCGGGTGATGCTCATCATAAAAATCACCGATAATCTCTTCGATCACATCTTCCAAAGTCACCAATCCGGAGGTGCCACCAAATTCATCCACAACAATCACCATCTGTGTGTGCTTCTGCCTGAAAAACGTTAAAAGCTGGACAATCGGCATGAGCTCTGGCACAAAGTGGGCTTCCTTGGTCACCTGACTTAGATTGAATCGGTCTTCCTGACGGGTGTGCACCAGATCTTTCATGTGCAGGATGCCCACAATATTATCCATATCTTTTTCGTAAACTGGAAAGCGGGTATGTCCTGTTTTGGTGGAAAGCGCCAGGATTTCATCCAGCGTTGCGTTTACAGGAATGCACGACATTTCCGTTCGAGGCACCATCACCTGTCGCGCCACAAGATCGCCGAATTTAAAAATCTTTTGCAGCAAATCTTTTTCGGTGATGGTCAAGGCGCCACTCTGATGGCTCGCGTCTATCAACAACTTGAGCTCTTCTACCGAATGAACCATCTGATGGCCTTTGGCCGGTGAAACACCGAATAATCCTAGAATAAAGTTTCCAAAGCCGTTCAGGACCCACACGAACGGCTTAAAGATCAACATCGCAATGCGCATAGGTTGCGACACAAAGAGAGCGGTCCGGTTTGGATAACGGATGCCTACCGTTTTGGGAATCAGCTCACCGAACACAACATGTAGGAAAGTGATCAAAGCGAACGCCATTCCGGCTGCAACCGTATGAGATGCTATCACCGCCCACGTCCTGGGCAAGAAATGTAGCATTGTCAGGAACACAGACGCCAGGGTTTGCTCGCCGATCCAGCCAACCAGCAGGCTCGCAATCGTGATCCCCAACTGCGTAGCCGCAATGACTTCATCGAGATGATGGACAACCAATCGTTCAGTCATGGCCGCCCAGCGGTCGCCCTGCTTTGCTCTTTCCCGCAGACGGGTTGGTCTGGCTCCCACTAAACCGAATTCCGCGGCCACAAAAAAACCGTTCAGAATAATCAAAATAATGACCGCTCCCAAGCGAAAAAGGATCGCCTGCAAGCTTAGAGGTTCGGATTCCATCCCTTCATAATATATCCATTGTCATGGCAATCGAAACGCGAAGTTTTTATACTAATCAGTGCCTACGGGCAGACACGGAGGTGTCAGGATGAAAAGGTTTTTCCATCGTTCGCTACTAATTCTTGTGGGATTGATGTTAATTAGCTCCACTTCTTTCGCAAACATGAAGAAAGGGAAGATTGCTTCCGACGCCACAAGACAGTTTGAATTCAATCCCGCCACTGATGGCGTAACCAGCATTACTGTTATTTACGACAAGGCTGACACCGATTTGGATATTGCCGTGGGTCTTGAGGATGACACTCTCATCGCCGCCAGCATTTCTCCGGACGATCATTTTGAGACTTTGCATGTGGGTCTGGTGCGAGACACGACGTACATTCTGGTCATAGATAGTTTTGAAGGTCCCAGCACAGCATTCCGGGTGGTTGTGAACAACGGTGAGCAAGCAACGATTTTTTCTGCCGGTGCGAACCAGCAAACCGGCTTTCTCAGGGAAATTGAATCCGGTTCCGCTGGATTGAAGCTGGAAAAAACTCTTCGAAATTTACAAAACCTGAAAAAATGAAACAGTCACTAGTCACTAGCCACTGGTCACTTAAAAAATGGAGACAGAAGATCTCAATCGCCTGATTCGACGGTTGAATGCAAATGCGGAAGAGCCGGCAGGCCAGGGCGAACAGAGCGAAGTTGCGAAAGTAGAAGAGGGCACGCCGGACCTGGAACAGTTGATTCCATCATCTGAAATCGTCCAATCAGAAGGTGATTCCAGTCCTCTTCATCCGTATCTTGCGGAAGTCGTTCAGCGCGGCGGGACCGATCTGCTGCTGGTTCCCGGCGCGCCTCCAACCATTCGAGTGAACGGGACATTGATCCCCTTGAATGAAAATCCGCTTGGGGCGGAGGAGGCAACAACGCTTCTTTTGCCATTTCTGTCGGCGGACCGCAGACGTCAATTTCTTGAGACCGGCTCGGTCGATCTGGCAATTTCATTTTCCGATGGACGTTTTCGCATCAACCTGCATCGCACCCGCCGCGGGTTTGGGGCCGCTTTTCGGCTTCTGCCTCGAACGATTCCCTCAGTTGCGGAGCTGGGACTTCCCATATCACTGGAGGACTTAATCAGGCTCAGGAGAGGTTTGATTCTTGTAACCGGACCAACAGGATGTGGCAAGTCTACCACTCTTGCAGCTCTGATAGCGCTGATCAACCGTCATCAAAAACGTCATATTGTGACGATCGAAGATCCGGTGGAGTACGAACATTCTCACGGTAATTCGATCATTGAACAGGTAGAAGTTGGCTCAGATGCGCCAGGCTTCGCGGAGGCGTTGCGCGCCGCGCTCCGGCAGGATCCTGAAGTGATCCTGGTGGGTGAAATGCGTGACCTGGAAACGGTTAGTATTGCTTTGACCGCGGCAGAGACGGGGCATCTCGTGCTAACAACACTCCACACAAATGATGCTGTTCAGACTATCCACCGGATCGTGGATGTTTTTCCGGCTGAACAGCAACCGCAGGTCAGACAACAGCTTTCCATGGCGCTGACGGCAATCATTTATCAGCAATTGATTCCAAAGCAGGATGGTACGGGCCGTGTGGTGGCCTGCGAAGTTCTCATCGGAAACGACGCGGTCAGGCATCATATTCGAAAAGGAACGCTTCATCAGCTTCACACCGAAATGACCCTGGGCCGCAAAATGGGAATGCTGACCCTGGAAGATTCTCTCGCGCAACTCGTCCGTGCCGGATCCATTAGTGAGGCCGAAGCGAGGGATCGCGCTGTTCACGTGGAAGAATTGATTTCGTACCTGAAAGATTAATTTTTACAAAAGATAACAAAGGAAACAAAGATTTTTTTCTTTGTTATCTTCGTTTGCTTTTGTTTAAAAAAAAGCCGTTCGTGCTTAAGGGGTTTTCAGCAGAGTTTCGAACAGCTTTTTGTCTTGCGCTTTCCAGTAAGCTTCTTCTGCCAGGATGGTTCCTTTTCTAACGAGATCCAGGAGGGCCGTATCCATCGACTGCATTCCTTCGATTTTTCCCGCTTGAATCAGGGAAGGGATCTGCTGGGTTTTGCCTTCACGAATGATATTGCTGAGGGCGGCTGACCCGAAGAGTATTTCCACAACACATACCCGTCCTTTTCCATCTTTCGTCCGCAGGAGTTGTTGAGCCACAATCCCTTTAAGCGAGTCTGAAAGCATCACGCGCACCTGGCCTTGCTGATCGGCTGGAAATACATCAACGATGCGGTCGATTGTTCGGGTAGCGTTATTGGTGTGCAATGTTCCGAAAACGAGCTGTCCCATTTCGGCAATCGACAGCGCCAATGAAATCGTTTCGAGATCACGCATCTCTCCTACCAGCACAACATCCGCGTCTTCTCTGCAGGCGGCACGGAGAGCACTCGCAAATTCTTTCGTGTCATTGCCAATTTCACGCTGAGTAATCAAACAGCGTTTCCCGGTATGTACAAACTCAATCGGATCTTCAATGGTCAGAATATGTTTGTCATAAGCGCCGTTGATCATATCGATGAGCGCGGCAAGGGTTGTGGATTTGCCGCTACCGGTTGGACCTGTGATCAGCACCAGTCCCGAATGCAAATGCGCCAGTTTTTCGATGGCAGCCGGAAGATTCAGAGCAACCAGAGAATTTACTTTTTCCGGGATGATCCTGAAAACAGCTCCCACGCCCCCTTTGTGAAAACAATAATTGCAACGGAAACGGGCAACTCCCTGCAGGCCGTATGCAAAATCAAGATCATGACTTCGTGTAAATTCCGTTTTTTGAGCCGTATTGATAATTTCAAGAAGCAAAGTTGCTAAAAAACTCTGCGTCAATATTTGTTCGCCGGGAATCGTTTCCAACTCTCCGTGAACCCTTATTTTCGGCGGAGCGCCTGCCATCATGTGCAAATCGGATGCGCCCATCTCCTTCATTCGAATCAGATAACTGTCCAGTTTCGCCATGATCAAACCCGCATAATTGCTTTTTTGCTTTCTGCGCGCAAGACTGCCTGTTCATAGGTGATCGTTCTCGAAGCGACAAGTTTTGAAAGACACTGGTCCATCGAGATCATTCCTTCTTTGGTTGCGAGTTGCATCACAGATGGAATTTGAAATGTTTTCCCATCACGAATGAGATTCGAAACGGCCATGTTGGCAAGAAGAATTTCATAGGCCGGCACTCTTCCTTTTCCATCTGCGCGCGGAACCAGTTGCTGGCAAAGCACCGCGCGAATCGATTCGGAAAGCATGGTGCGAATCTGACTCTGGTTGGAAGGGGGAAACGCATCGATGATGCGATCAACCGTTTTTCCGGCGTTTTTGGTGTGCAATGTTCCAAAAACCAGATGTCCGGTTTCTGCAGCGGTAATGGCCATGGAAATTGTCTCCAGGTCGCGCATTTCACCAACCAGGATCACATCGGGATCCTCTCTGAGAGCTGCGCGTAGAGCGGATGCAAAGTTTTCCGTATCCCGTTTTACTTCTCTTTGTGTGACACTCGCGAGCTGGTTCGAATGAACAAATTCGATCGGATCTTCCACGGTTATGATGTGCACTTTCTCATGCCTGTTGATGTGATCGATCAACGCCGCAAGGGTTGTCGATTTTCCGCATCCGGAAGGCCCGGTAACGAGGATCATTCCTTGATGAAATCGCGTAAAACTGGTTACTACGTCAGGGAAGCCCAGACTTTGCAGAGCTGGAATCTGCGAAAGGATTACCCGGAAGACTGCCTGGATTCCTTTCCGTTGCTTGAGAACATTCGTTCGGAAACGGCCGATTCCCGCAGCATCGTAACAGAAATCAAGCTCCAGATTTTTTTCAAAATGTTCTTTTTGCACAGGCGTCAAAATTTCCTGGATCAGAGAAGCAGTTTCCTGCGCCGAATAAAGATTACCTTTGACCTGCTTCAACAGACCGTGAAGACGTAGCATGGGAGAAGCATCCGGTGATACATGAACGTCAGAAGCACCGATGCTGCAAGCGTATTTCAGCAGATTGTCAATCCGTGCCATTGAAATTCTCTTCGACCTTGTAGAGATACAGTGTATGGATCAGATTGATGGTGTCTTCCAACAAAAATGGCACGAAGTGACGCCCGGCGTTCAACAAATCCAGAGTGCGAGCGTGATCGTACGGCATATCTATGATGAAGCGTCCCTGCAGAGTCAGGCCATTCGTCATGTGAAGAATGGCTTCCCGTTTGAGATCAAGCGTAGAAGCAATTTCGGTTTCATATTCGTCGAAAAGTCCCTGCACATCAACGCGCACCAGACTTTGTTTCTGAAGAAGAAGGGGTCTTCCGCTGGTCATCCGAATCGGGAAGTAAGATTCACGGGAGTTGAAAAACTCCAGAACCTGCGCAGTGGTATACCCGGCATTGCTTACGAGGTCCAGGAAAATTTCACCTGCCAGCACCTCTTGTTCAATCGTATGGCAGATAATTTCGACGGAAACTTTGGGAATTCGAAGCTCTTCCATTTCAGGGTGTTGCTGTCTCAGTATAACCGCTTTCAGTGACGCTTTTGATCTAAACGCCAAAAGGCCAGGACGCCAAGATTTTGAAGAGACTTGTTTGAGTAGAAATGCAGAGTGCGCCCTGAGAGACTCGAACTCCCAACCATCTGCTCCGTAGGCAGGCGCTCTGTCCGATTGAGCTAAGGGCGCATAAGATCGTCGATGCGACGCACGTCTGCGCGTCATCGTGTCAGTGGTAGGAAGTAATAGTAACAAAAGG
>JBKKAT010000072.1:0-3858 GCA_046714535.1 Acidobacteriota bacterium
GGGTATAAGTGACCTGTATAAACAACCACGCGCCGTACTTGTTCGCCCAGTTTTATCTGATTTCGTGCCTCGTGAACCGTCACTTTTTGATGTAGCCAGCTTTCATCAACTCCGTCAGGAGCTACCACGATTAGGACATGATTCGGCAGCATTGCGCGAAAATGATTTGCAAGGGCGTGAGTGATCAGTACGACAGCCCGAATGTTTTTGCTGGCGAGGATCTGCTTAAACATGGCCATTCTTCTTGGATTCGTAATCGGTTGATGCAGTTCCAGGATCGTAGGCGCGCGAAACAGCTTCGTGAAACCCCAAGCGGCGGATAAACTCCGTGAATGAACAAAATCTGGTTTTCCGATGAGGGCAATCAGAGGCATGAGAACTGCGTGATGAAGAAAATGTAGACGTTTCCATCGCGGAACAGGAAGCTTGCGAATCGCAAAATTGGAACCCACTCCGTAAAACAAAAACAGATCTGAAATCCCTTCTTCAATGCCGTGCTTCCAATTGGGAACCAGAAGCGTCACTTTATGCCCGAGATTGGCGTAGGCATGACTCATCCTCATGACATGAATGCTGTTGGCAGTGCGGGAGGGAATCCGAGAATTACTAACATACCAAATGTTCATCTGACAGGTTTACGCCCTTCTAATAGAATAGAGGGTGAAGGAGGCCGGCGATTAAATACGAAATCAGGCAACGTCGGCAAAAATGTCCTCTTTACGGCGAAAATAAATTGCACCAGAGAAAGCGATCAGGATTGCGCTGATTGTGCCAACCAGGATCAGATCCCAAGGCATGTGTGTCTTGCCAAGCAAGGCAGATCGAAACCCTTCAATGACACCGGCGATAGGGTACAAACCATAAAGGAGTCTGTATTTTTCCGGAATCAACGAAGCAGGCCAGACAACGGGAGCTGCATACATCAGAAGCTGTGTGACGAAAGGAGCTGCGTGTTTGATATCACGATATTGAATGGATAATGCTGATAACCACATTCCCACTCCGGAAGCTGTCACGATCATCAAAACGAGTAAGAAGGGTAAGAATACGAGATTTATGTTCGGAATAATTCCGTACCATGCCATCAGCGCTCCGAGCATTACAAAGGCAATACCGAAATCAAGCAACTTAGCGAGCACGGGAGTCATTGGAATAATAAGTCTGGGAAAATAGACCTTGGTAAACAATCTGGAATCAGTGAGTAGACTCATCGTTGATGCCGTCATTGCTGTGGAGAAGTACGTCCATGGTAGAAGGGCTGCGTAAGAAAAAATAGGATAAGGAATACCATCTGTTGGGACTTTCACCATGTTGCCGAAGACCAGAGAAAAAACAACCATACTGAAAAGCGGCCGGATGATGGCCCAGGCAAATCCTAAGATGGTTTGCTTATATAAAACGGTAATATCTCGCAAAACGAGAAAATAGAATACGTCTTTGTAGAGCCACAATTCCTTCCAGTCAATTAACCAGGAGTCTTTCTTGGATTCAATGATTAATTTCGAAAGCTCTCTGTTCGATGATTCAGATGTCCTCGAATCATCCTGCGCATCCTCAACAGAACTGGAACCATAATTCCCTATTTCTTGGCTTGACATGCTGACCTATTTCTCGTCATACGCATAATGCCGGTTGAGATTTCCTGCTATTCTTTCGAAAATCTCTAAATTCTTGTCGCTCAATTCTCGCTTCCATTTCAAATCCAGTTGAGTTCCAAGACCCAGGGACTGATGGAACTCGGGGCCATTGTTCGCTCCGGAATCGCTTTCGGCGGGATTGCTTGCCATATATTGTTGATACTTTTCAATGAGGCTTCTGGTCCTGGAATTACCATGTACAACATGGTGATCATGTCTCCAGTATTGCAACATTTGAGGTTCATATGGGATTCCAAGAAAGTTGCATAACGAAGAAACAGTCCTTTCAGGCTGCGTAGCCAGCGATTCGTAAGAAATACGAATCCCTCTGTTTGACGGAAAGTTTAGAAAGAAATGTTCCATCTTCTCGGTAATTTTCACCCAACCTTCAGTAACCCCTTTGATATCTTTGTCAGGATACTTCCGGAGATAGGAATTGACGACGGCTCGACCATCACGGCAGATGTATATTAGAAATGGATCCTGATTCTTCCAATGCCAGAAAGGCCGCATCTGCCTCCGGATCCAGGATATGCTTTTGCTTGAATCTATCAGTACCTTCGCGCCTGTCCATTCGAACAGATTTTGATAGATATTGTGACGAACGCTGCCGAAACGGTCGTAGATTTTTTCGCGGATCCACATCTCTCCACTTCGTAGGAAGTAGGACTCAAGGACTGGAATAGAAGCGCGTTGATTCCAAAATTTGCATTGTTCACGACAAACCTCGCAAATCACTGGAGGGAGTCTACCATCTTTCATCATCCCGGAAAGTGCAGAAAATTCACCCAATGAAAATCCACAGGAATGGCTTCCCAGCGTGAGATCTAATAGTGTAGAGCAGAGTGCCCGCTTCCCATAATAAACACCACTTTCTTTTCAGCTTTCAAAACAGGTATCTGGTCGCGCATCTTAAGATTTTAAGAGAGAGCAGAGAACGAAATAAATTTGCGTTTTGATATATTATCCGGTTTCGAGAGGATGGGCTTTTTGGAGCTTCCGATTCGAACTTCGATACTGTTCGTACAACTTACCCAAACCGGCCAAACGCCAAATTACTTGCTCATAAAGATAGCCTGAGAAATTCGGATATCTGGAACGATCCCGGAACAGTAGACCGCCCGCAAATTTGGTGCCGCAGACGAACAATATTTTAGCTGCCTTCAATATGAGAACAGGCATAGTATTGTCCGTGAGATCTTTTGCTACCAAATAACGATAGCGACCTTTTCCTATTGCAGCCTGTATTTGCCAGGAAAGGGTCATTTGCTCCGGCCGAACAAGATGATACACAAATAAATCTGGATCGTAATATGTTCTTGCTTCAGGAATATGTTCACGAATCCTGGACTGCAATTCTACATCTTCACCATAAGCAACCGTGTTTCCTGTCATGCCCAGGTTAATATCGAAACCGGCAAATTCTTCCAGGATCTCGCGACGAAAAAACATGTTAGATCCTCCCAGGAATTGATGTCCATTCAGAAGAACTGGGGTGGTTGATAATTTAGAAGATCCATAACTGTCTTTGAACCAGGCCGGCTTCGGAGTATTGTAAAATGCATAATCAGGTCCTCCAAACATCTCCGGGGCTCTCTCATCTATGATCCTTTTTGCCACGGCCAGCCACTCACGTGGAGGCTTGCAGTCATCATCTGTATAAGCTAGATATTCCCCACATGCCTCCTGCCATCCCCGGTTGCGCGCATGGGATAATCCCTGTTTGACTTCTAGAAGGTAGCGGACATTCGAATGGTTGTTGATAAATGTTTCAGCAACTTCATGTGTTGCATCTGTGGAATTGTTATCTACAATCAGCACCTCATATTTTTCTGGAGTGAGTGTTTGATTGCAGAGCGCCTTCAGTGCCTCTGCGAGCAGATTAGCTCTGTTGAAGGTGCAAATAACTACGGAGATAACCGGCCGCACTATGTCACCTGGTCGATCTTGCACGCCAAAGAAGCCATGGAATCGCCAGTCTTGCGCTAAGAGCGTTAAATCCTTCAGCCGGTATAGAAAGAAGGACGCGAAACTGGCCCCTTAGAATGGCCGCAAAACTCTTTTTACAAACGGTGACCAGATCGCTAAATAACAATCGACTCTCATATCCCAGGAAATGCAACCACTCGGCCGCTCTCTTAGGTCGAAAATGTTTCAAACACAGATACAGTCGAACGAGTTGCGGACTATGAAAAAAATGCCTTGCTTTTAGATGGATGCC
>JBKKAT010000073.1:0-3178 GCA_046714535.1 Acidobacteriota bacterium
TAGCAGGGGCAACCGTCACGGAAGCAAACACGCACACGCAGTTATTGAAATCTGACTGGGCAATCCGTTCTTCTGCAGAGGTCCCGGAAAGAGGCGAAAAAATTTCCACTTCCCAATTCGATGCGAAGAACTGGTATCCAACGCAAGTTCCTTCGACGGTTTTGTCCGCTTTGCAAAAAGCGGGTGTGTATCGCGATCTTTATTTTGGTAAGAATCTGGAAACAGTGTCGCCTGAACCGTTTCGCACATCCTGGTGGTACAGGACAGAATTCGATCTGGATCCGGCTTTTCGTGGCAACACGGTGCGTCTGATCTTTGACGGTTTGAACTACAGCGCCAATGTTTTTGTGAATGGCGCAAAAATCGGCTCCGCCGATAACGTTGTGGGAGCATTCCGGCGGTTCGAATTCGACATTTCGCGGATCGTAAAAAAGAAGCGGAACGTTGTTGCGGTCGAAGTGTTTCCGCCAAAGCCCGGTGATTTCACAATTGGATTTGTCGATTGGAATCCGACCCCGGCTGACCGGAACATGGGATTGTGGCGAGAAGTGAAACTTCGCACAAACGGCGCCGTCAGTGTTGAAAATCCATTTGTGCAAACCAAACTCGATCTGCAAACATTCAAAGAAGCGCGCATCACACTCAGCGCCACGCTGGTAAATCATTCCAGCCGGCCGGTGTCAGGAAAATTTACCGCGGTGATCGACAAGGGGATCACGATCACGCAAAACTACTCGCTTGCCGCAAACGAGAACAAAGAAATCGTCTGGAAACCGGAAGACCATACAAGTCTGGTCATCGCAAATCCGCGAGTCTGGTGGCCAAACAATCATGGAACGCCGGAATTGTACACGCTTCAAATGACCGTTCGGGATCAGCAAGGATTGTCCGATAACGCTCAAATCACTTTCGGAATCCGGGAAGTTGCGGACTATTTCAATCAGGCAGGTCATCGAGGCTATGTTGTGAATGGAAAAAAGTTGCTCATTCGCGGCGGAGGATGGGTCGATGATCTGCTGCTGAACGAGGATGAAAAGAATCTGGAAGCTCAATTGCAGTATGCGAAACATCTGAATTTGAATTTGATTCGTCTGGAAGGATTCTGGGGCTCCAGCGAAAAAATTTATGAGCTGGCTGACAAATACGGAATTCTCATCATGGTCGGTTTCAGTTGTCAGTGGGAATGGAGAGACTATCTGGGAAAAGATGTCAGCGAGGAATTCGGCGGCGTTCTGGCCCCGCATGAGATCGATCTCGTTGCAAAATACTTGCGCGACCAGGTTCTATGGCTCCGAAATCATCCCAGCATTCTGGTCTGGGCGCTTGCCAGCGATATGTTGCCTCACCCGGATGCTGAAAAACGATATCGCGAAGACATGAAGCACCTCGATACCACGAGACCGATCCTGGCAGCCACAAAAGGATTCACAAGCAAAATCAGCGGTCCCACAGCCGTCAAGATGAACGGCCCTTATGAATACGAACCGCCCAACTACTGGTACGTGGATAAGGAGAATGGTGGCGCATTTGGTTTTGATTCCGAAGTAGCTCCCGGAGCCCAGCCTCCGCCGATCGAAAGCATTCAGAAAATGTTTGCAAAGGAGCATTACTGGCCGATCGATGACGCATGGAATTTTCACAGCGGACGAAATGAATTCAACACGATGCAGCGTTATTTAACTGCATTCAATAAACGCTACGGACCGGCAGAAAACCTGGAAGATTTTGCCAGAAGATCGCAGGCAATGAATTAAGAAGCGATCCGCGCAATGTACGAGGCTTTTGGCATTCGAAAACCTTTGGCAACAGGAATCATTCAGTGGATGCTGAATGCTGCGTGGCCCAAAATGTTCTGGCAACTTTACGATTACTACTTGATGCCGGGTGGCGCTTTTTATGCGGCCCGGAAGGCCAACCAACCGATCCATGTTGCTTACGATTACTCAACTCGCGCCGTGCACATTGTGAATGATACGTACAAAGATTATCCGAGTTTGCGCGTTGAAGTCAGAGTATTGTCGTTAGAAGCAAAAGAACTTTTTACACAGGCACTGAAAGCTTTTATCGAACCCAATCAATCCAAAGCGATTGTGGAAATTCCCATCAAAGAAGATGTCGTGTTCCTCGATCTGAAATTGAGAGACAGTCAAGGAAAGGAGCTGGCCAATAATTTCTACTGGCTCCCCTCCAAACCGGATGTCCTTGATTTCAAGGCTACGGAATGGTTTTACACCCCGATCAAAGAACATGCGGATCTCACCTCATTGAATAAACTTCAGCCCGCAACAATTCAGGTGGAACATCAAATGAAGGAAAACGAAATTCGAGTGAAACTTAAAAATACAGGACCACACGTTGCATTCTTTATCGAACTTGGGTTGATTGGTGACAAAACGGGACGCTCGATTTTGCCCGTGTTCTGGGATGACAACTATGTATCCCTATTGCCAGGTGAAACAAAACAGTTAACCGCCCGTTTTTCTCCAACTTTGAACGGCGAGAAACCGCTGCTGCGTTACTCAGGCTGGAACGTGAAAGAAATGTATTTAGATGTGGATGGTGGTGCTTTAGGAGGGACCGATGAAACGAAATAATGCTGTTGTGGGTTTGGTGCTCTTCATCTTTTTCGTAATTTCGCTGCTGAGCAATATTTTGGGACCGCTGGTACCAAACATCATTGATAGTTTCAGCCTGAGTCTCGCGCTTGCAGGGTTCCTTCCATTTTCCTTCTTCCTTGCCTATGGAGTGATGTCGATTCCCGCGGGCATGCTGCTGGAAAGATTCAGTGAAAAACCGGTGCTGATTGCATCTTTCGGAATCGCTCTTGCCGCCTCTCTTTTGTTCGCCCTGTCTCCTGTTTTTTCAGTCGCACTGGTATCTCTATTTTCCATCGGAATTGGAATGGCGATGTTGCAAGTGGCGATCAATCCTCTTTTGCGCACGGCGGGGGGAGAGGAGAACTTCGCATTTTTTTCGGTACTTGGACAGCTTGTGTTTGGTCTTGCCTCCTTTATCAGCCCACACATTTATTCCTATCTGGTGCAGAACCTCAAATCGACTTCCGGTGCTGATAATGCGTTGATCGGGATTTTGCGTCAGATCGTTCCGGCAGAACTGCCATGGGTAAGCCTCTACTGGGTATTTGCGGCGGTGACCGTGATCACGATTGTGACAATTG
>JBKKAT010000074.1:0-8947 GCA_046714535.1 Acidobacteriota bacterium
TACGCTTTGGACGTATGAAGTGTGGGGGCTGTTCCACCAGTGGGATAGGTTCGAAGATATTAGTAACTTCATCAGTAAAAAGATTCAAGCGATCGGTGAACACAGAAGCCAGGTGGCCTGTGTCCCCTATTCCGAAGGCGTGACCGGTTTGAACCGGTGGCGAGCCATTTTTGCAGATCCTCAGCAATCTGGCACCCAGGCTGCGTTTGCCGAAGTGTTTATACGATATCCGGTTCCTGAGAGTTAGCGATGCTTGTGGTAATCACGGAAAGTTATGAAACACTCAGCGCGAAAGCCGCACAGATTGTCGCAAATCATCTTTCGAAGAAGCCGCATCTAGTTCTGGGCCTTGCGACCGGCAACACACCTCTTGGACTTTACAAAGAGCTGATTCGTTTGCACAAAGAAGAAGGGCTCGATTTTTCACGTGTTACGACGTTCAATCTGGACGAATATCTGGGATTGCCTCCCACACATACGCAAAGTTTTTACGCTTACATTCACCAGAATTTCTTAAATCATGTAAACATCGATCCGAAAAATGTTCATGTGCCCGATGGTTCCATACAGAAGGATTTTGAACAATACTGCGAACAGTATGAACAATGGATCCGCGATGCAGATGGGATCGATTTGCAGATCCTGGGAATCGGCAAAACGGGCCACATCGGATTCAACGAGCCCACATCCAGTCTGGCTTCCCGCACGCGAATCAAAACACTTGCGGAGCTGACACTCCAGGAGAATCAAAAAGCATTCGGGCCAACGGAAAGAGTGCCTCCCTGTGCCATCACGATGGGAATCGGAACAATTCTTGATGCAAAAAGGATTTTGCTGCTTGCGTCCGGCAACAACAAAGCCGACGCCGTAGCGAAAGCTATCGAAGGTCCCATCACTTCTACCATCACCGCTTCCGCATTGCAGATGCATGCAGATGTTACTGTCGTGCTGGAGGAAGCTGCGGCATCCTCACTCGCCTACAAGGCATACTATCAACGCGTTCTGGAGATGACCGTCCGGCTCACACCGGAACGCGTGGAATGACGATGGAAAGCGATTCAAAACTCGTACTCGGACTGGAAGGGGGTGGCACCAAGACGGATTGGATTTATGTGAGTTAGCACGACTCTAATACGGAACTCATCAGCAAAGGGCAACTTCCAGCTTCCAACTTAAAACTCACACCAGAATCGCAATTGGAATGGATGTTTGAACGTCTTCCCGAAGACGCGACGCACGTTGGAATTTTCCTTGCCGGTTGTGTCAATCAGCAAGATCGAAATTACTTGCTGGGACTTGCCAAAGAGATCTGGCCAACCGCTGCAATACAAACGGGAAGCGATCGTGATTCGGGATTGGCTGCCGCTTTCGGATACGAGGATGGAATCACGGTGATCAGTGGAACAGGATCGGCGGTAACCGGACGGCGTGATGGCAGGATTGAAACGGCAGGCGGGCGTGGACATCTGCTGGGAGACCGCGGCGGCGCTTACATCATTTGCATGGAAGGATTGCGTTTGGCTCTGCGCACGTATGATCTGGAACATCGAACCTCACTTCTCGCGCAACACATCTTAAGAGACCTGGCTCTTACCCAAATGGACGATCTCATGAATTGGGTTCAGGCCGCAGACAAAACATCGATTTCCAGGCTTGCGCCTGTGATGTTTGAGGCGGCGATCAATGGCGACACGGAAATGATGTCCGCGATCGTAGCAGGAGCTTCTGCGTTGGCGAAATACACGGAATCGGTTGCCCGGTGGCTGAATTTCGATTCGCCGGAAGTAAAACTTCTGGGAAGTATTTAACTGAATCAGCCGATGTATGTTGATTTATATAAAAAGGAATTGACGCCTCTGCTTCCTGCAGCAAATGTATCGATTTGCCGGACTCCTGGCGCATTCGGCGCCACATGGCTCGCCGTAAAAAATGAGTTTGATTTAAAACCGCCGGATACGAAAGAGATTCCACAAATCGATCAAACAGAGCTTGCGCGCGCGAGCACGGAACAAGAGAATCCCCGATCGAGAAATTTGGAGAGCATGGAAACTAAGGATCTGGTCCGGTTGTTGATTGAAGAAGAAGCGTATGTTGCTAATGCACTGCAAGCATGCAGTGTGGAGTTGGCAAAAGCGATCGATTTGCTGGTAGAGGTGTTTGAAAAAGGTGGGCGCCTGTTTTACACAGGCGCCGGCACAAGCGGGAGATTGGGGGTTCTGGACGCGAGTGAAGTGCCTCCCACATTCGGGGAATCTCCGGAACGCGTCCAGGGAATCATAGCCGGCGGGGTTACAGCGCTTTACAAAAGCGTGGAAGGCGCGGAGGATGATCCGATTCAAGGAGCTCTTGCCATCAAACAACGCGCCGTCACTGCGCAGGATCTTGTCTGCGGAATTACGGCAAGCGGACGAACTCCCTTTGTATTGGGTTCACTTCAGGAAGCAAAAACAATTGGAGCAAAAACCATTTTGATCACATGCAATCCGATGCGAAACCGTGAGGAAAACTGGGACGTGGAAATCGATTTGCCCACCGGTCCGGAGCTGGTTACAGGTTCAACGCGGATGAAAGCGGGCACAGCAACCAAAGTGACTTTGAACATCCTGACGACCTGTAGCATGATCAAATTGGGAAGAACCCGCGGGAGCTGGATGGTGAATCTAAGGCCGGCCAATACAAAAATGAGATACAGAATGATCCGGCTCGTGAGTCATTTGAAAAACGTTTCGCTGGATCATGCGGAAAAAATGTTGGAAACTGCGAGTTGGAATATTCGTAAAGCTTTATCGTAATCAAAAAAAGGTTGCGTGACCGGTTTCTTCTTCAAAAGATGAGATTTCTACGCGATTCCTACCTTTTTCTTTTGCTTTATAAAGGGCTTCGTCTGCCGCATGAACGAGCTGCACCGGGGATGTTTGAGCAAAATCTGTGGCGCATGCGATTCCTATACTGATTGTGAAGGGAATCGATCCGACCGGTGATTCAGCGGTAGCTTCCGCCACAGAACTGCGAAGGCGGTCAGACAGCCTGTAAGCATCTTCGATGCTGCAGCCGGGAAGCACGATCAAAAATTCCTCGCCTCCATATCTGCCCACACTATCGTAAGAGCGAAAATTAGACCGGATCTTGTCGGCGGTGATGCGCAAAACTGCATCACCGGCTTGATGCCCATATTGATCATTAATGTTTTTGAAATGATCCAGATCGGCCAGCAGAACGCTGACAGGTTTCTTATCGCGCCGGCAGCGATTAAATTCTTTGGCAAGCGCTTCTAAAATCGCGCCATGATTCAGAAGTTCTGTGAGTGAATCGTGTTTTGCTTTCATTAAGAGTGCGGATTGAAGCTCCAGGATGCGAACAGCTGCGCGAACGCGAACCCGGAGTTCAGCCGGATCAAATGGTTTCTGAATGAAATCGTCCGCACCGGCTTCTAACGCTTCGATGAGATCTTTTTTCTCTTTTCTTCCTGTGAGAACCAGGATGTAAATGTATGGATCGTTGGCGCAAATTTTTCGAACAAACCTGCAAACATCCGGTCCCGACATGCCCGGCATCATCCAGTCCAGGATCATCAACGTGGGTGGACTGTCATCCCGTAGGATTCTCAGGGCTTCGATTCCATCTCTTGCCGGTACCGGTTCGTGGTCCCATTCCTGTAGGGTTTGAACAAGTAGTTCCCTGGAGACCCGATCATCATCCGCTACCAGAATTCTCATTCTGTGCCTCATGTAGCAAGAGCTGTACCGCGGCTCTCCCGTCGAGAACGTCAAACGGAAGTCGTCTTTTTTTCGAGCATGCCCATTCTTTGGGCATACTTACTGTTTATTCCGCGGGCTTAATCGCTTCCTCCCGGAGTGTTTTGACGCGGTGATGAAAGAGTTGCAGAAGAACAATCAGGAGGGCAGTAACTACCGGCCCAAGAAAAATTCCAGCAATGCCAAAAGCTTTCAATCCTCCCAGCACGCTCAGCAAGCCGAGAAAAGGATGAAGCGCCGATTTTCCTTTGAGCACCCAGGGTTTCACGATATTGTCAGAGACCGCCGCGAGGCCAAAACAGCCCAACATGATCAACGCTTTTACAGGTTTTCCAATCACCAGAAGGTAAATGGCTCCTCCGGCCCCCATCGGCGCGGAACCGACCAGCGGAATCAAT
Source organism: Acidobacteriota bacterium (assembly GCA_046714535.1). Taxonomy (GTDB): domain Bacteria; phylum Acidobacteriota; class HRBIN11; order JAKEFK01; family JAKEFK01; genus JAKEFK01. Next base: position 4,154 of record JBKKAT010000074.1, read on the forward strand.
CCCAATAACATGGTGAGTGCTCCAAAGAAAAGAGGTTTTGGAATTCCCAATATCCAGTAAGCCAGTCCGATGATTGTTCCCTGAACGAGACCAGCAAGAAAAGCCCCCAACACAACAGCATTGCAGATGCTATGTGTAATCCGAAAGATTTTCTGCGTTTCCCGCGCCGTGAAAGGTGAATTGTCTTGAAGGAAATTCACCAATCTCGGACCATCCACCAAACCGAAATAGAACGCAATCAGGAAAAAAACTAACGACGTTGCTGCGCGCGGAATCCTGGTCAGAATGCCCCGCACAAGATTCTTTCCTGTTTTCGCCAATTGCGCCATGAGGCCCCGGACTTGCTGTTCAAACTTATCCTGAGGAATCGGGAAAACAGCGTTGATTCCGTGATAAACGCGTTCCAGGGCGGGAATCTGCATCAGCTGTCCGGAGTCCGCACCGGCTTGATTTGTTGTCTCGTTTACTTGCATGGCAAGATTAGCAACATCTTTCACCACGTAGGTGCCGATCATAATCAACGGAAAGAGAACGCAGAAAACGATAACGAATGTGGATAATGCGGCAGCAAGTCTTTTACGTTGTCCCAACTTATCCTCAAGCCATAAAAAGATCGGCCGGAACACCAGGGAAACCAGCAATCCGACAATCACCGGAACAATGAACTGGTGAACCACCAGAACGAAGACAGAAAGAACCACGACAAAAATTACGACTTGACCGATATTCCTGTATCGCTTCATAGGTTGTTAAGAGGCATATCCTTAAATGACAATCTATAAGCGTTGCAATGAAGGGCAAGGAGACTATGGAGCGCCCGCGTCCACGCCGGCATTATGGATCGCGGACGTCCCGTCCGCATCTGTCCGTTTGCGGGACCCGGTTTCCCGCATTCGAACGATGCATGTGTGCATTCCCGAGGGGACGATTGGCAGGCATCGACGTTGCGTATGCTTCTCCGTGGTGAAAATTTTGAATGTAGTACCGCCTTCGCGCTTTTTTTCTTCAATCTTCATCTTATCGATCACTCTGCTTGCCTCCGCCATTCCAGCCTGGAGAGCTTCGCGTCTCGATGCTTACGCGGCTCTTCGCTATCAATAAAAAGTAAAAAATTAAAAATAAAAAATTAAAGATCAAAAATTAAAAAATAAAGTCAGGTTGTCGTTGTCCTGTGGAACCTTTAACCTCTTGTGCGGTATTATTACAGGTTTCAAAAATGGAACGAGAGACGAAAAAGAAAAAATCCGCCGGCGGACACATTCGGGATTACGTGTTATGCCTTGCCATCATTGTGACATTGAATATCGTTATCTTTCATGCCGGACTGTACCGTTACATTTGCAAGCCTGATTCCTACGCCGGGAATGTTTATGGCCGTTTAACAATATTCGAACGTCTGGAAGACAAAACGGAAGCACCGCCTATTGTGATCATGGGTGATTCGACGATCGAAGATGGAGTTAGCGCGTCACAGCTTGCTGAGGGGCTCCGTGAGCCGGTCGCTAATATTGCGATGCCGGCAACAGGCCCACTTGTCTGGCTGCACTACTTCCGCTCGGTGGATCCGGATAGAACCAGATTTGGAACGATCGTGATTCTCATCACACCACAGGATGTCAGAACGATTCCACACGAAGAAGGCATTCAATCGTTGATCGCAGTTTCTCCGCCTCATGTGTTCTGGGATTATCTCTCTTCGTTTCCGGACCCCTGGAGCAAGCTGAGTTACTACTATTCGGGCCTGGATCGGATGTATGCGTTTCGGCGTGATCTTCGTGACCTGATGGTTTCTCCGAAACGTTTGATGACAATTTCCTCATCCCGAAACGCCAGCCTGGTGAAGCTGGAGAAATGGCCAGGTGAACAGCAAGATGTTTGCGACGTTCAGGTCGGCAACTCGGCCAGGCGAGTTTTGAATTGGGGCTCTCTGAACGATTCCGCGAGGCGCGAAATAGTTCGCAAGACTCTCATTCGAACTTACCGTCTCAAGCAATCACCGGATGTCACCGGCTTTCTGGAACCGGTGGATAGAATCGTTCGCTATTACGAAGGCAGCCCGGTAAAAATTTTAATCGTAAGTTTTCCTTTCGGAATGAAGCATCAAGTGAATCCGGCAAATCCGATTCTCAACCAGTATTTTGCTCGTCTGCAAAACCTTGATTCCTCTACGATGGTGGCACATTGGGACGCCACCCAGCTGTCACTCTTCAAAGATTGTAGAAACTATTACGATTTTCGTCACCTGAACGTTCGTGGAAGAAAGGAATTCACTGCCGAGCTGGGAAGAGTGTTGCAGCGACATGCTTTTTAATAGCTTCGATTTCCTTATCTTCATGCTGATCGTGCTTCCTCTTGCGTGGATCTTGCGCGGCCGCTTGAGAATTTATTTTTTGCTGGCAGCAAGCTACTTCTTTTACGGCTATTGGAAGTGGCAATACACCGCCCTGCTGCTGCTGACTACGATCATAGATTACCTGGCCGGGTATTTCATTAACGCCTCAGAAAATCCATCGAGACGGAAACTTTATCTGATTTTCAGTCTGAGCACGAACCTCGGGCTACTCGCGGTTTTCAAGTATTACAATTTCTTCTCCGGTTCCATCAGTGGCTGGTTTGGCTGGACTGCCATTCCACTGAACGTTCTTCTTCCAGTTGGAATCTCGTTTTACACATTTCAGTCCATGAGCTACACGATCGACGTGTATCGAAGGGTGCTTCCTCCGTGCAAAAGTTTTGTTGATTTTGCTTTGTACGTTTCCTTCTTCCCTCAACTTGTTGCCGGTCCGATTGTGCGCGCCATTGATTTTTTGCCCCAGTTGATCAGCAAACCTCTCTTTGATTGGGTCCAGTTTCGTTCGGGACTCCATCTGATTGTTAGAGGACTCATTGAAAAGGTTGTCATCGCCGATAATCTTGCGCCCATTGTGGAGCGGGTTTTCGAAAATCCGTCGGCATTCAGTGGAGTGGATTTATGGATCGGCACTTATTGTTTTGCATTTCAGATTTTTGCAGACTTTGCCGGCTACACAGATATTGCAAGAGGCGTCGCGCGGCTTATGGGTTACGAGTTTATGGAAAATTTCCGCCGCCCTTATGTTGCTTTGAACATTTCGGATTTCTGGAGACGCTGGCATATTTCTCTTTCAACATGGCTTCGCGATTATCTTTACATTCCACTGGGTGGTTCACGAAAAGGAAAACTCCGCACGTACATGAATCTGTTGATCACGATGGTCCTGGGCGGTCTCTGGCACGGAGCGAACTGGACATTTCTGTTGTGGGGGCTTTTTCACGGAATCTTGCTAACCATACAACATGCGTTTAGCCGCAAAGAAGAGGAGCGTCAGCCTCAACCATTCTTGAACGCGGTTCGCGCGCTGGCAACCTTTCATCTTGTTTGCATCGGATGGGTTCTTTTTCGAGCTGACAGTGCAACGATTGCCGGTCAAATGCTTTTGCAAATGTTCCGTTTGGATCTTTTTGCGTCCGGAGCGACTCTTGCTCCCTATGCGCTGCTCTGCGGAATCCTTTATCTGCTGATGATTGCAGATGAACATCTGTCTCCCGGTAAATTGTTTGAACGTCTTCCGCTTGCACTCCGTGCACTGGTTCTTTTTTTCTGCTTCCTTCTACTGGTTTTATTTGAGCCACAGCGCGGCGTCGCCTTCATCTATTTCCAATTCTGAGCTTCTCTTTAGGACTGAAATCGATTCAATTTGCTGTGATAATATGAATCGATGAAACGATTATTTTTAATTTTACCGCTCCTTTTCCTTTTCATTGGCTGTGGTGATCGTACGGAAGAACTGAAAAATGGAGTGATGTACGCTAAGAATGCACTGGAACAGGTAAGCGCGAATCCGTTTTCGCGAGCTACCTACGAGAGTGTGATCGGACGGGGCGGAAACGCCGCGGAATACATTAAGGCAACGTTACCGAAGGAAAATCCTCCGTTTGACAGTTTTGAGTTCGCAAAGCCTACGCATCCCTGGACCATCGTAATCCGTCCCGGAACGGAAGCGAACGAATTTTACGTAGAGGGTTACGGACTCGATGTGAAAAAGCCGATGTTGATTGAGTCTGTGCAGGTTCGACTTCCCGAAAGTCAGTAATGCGGTTTTTAGTCCTGTTGCTCTTTTTGGCGTTACTCGCAGCAGGCAACCCTGGAAGAAAGTCTGCTCCACCGAAGCTTGTGGTCCTGATTGTGCTGGATCAGTTCCGCGCGGAATATCTGACCAGAAATGAGCGCCATTTTGGTAAGGGAGGATTTCGCTGGTTAAAAGAGCATGGCGTCACTTATGAACAGGCGCATTACGGTCATGCAGCTACCTATACGTCGCCAGGTCATGCGTGTTTGATTTCAGGAACTTATGGCAACGTGAATGGAATTGTTGCCAATCGGTGGTTTAACCATAACCGCAAACGGACCGAATCCATCTTTTTTGACCCGGTAGCAAAACCATTTGGATATGAAGCGGTTCCTTTGGATGACTACACATCCCCCAACAATTTTATCGGGTCGAATCTCGCGGATCAGCTGATTCTTTCGAACCAGGGGCGTTCAAAATTTTTTGCCATATCGAACAAGGATGCTGCTTCTGTTGCACTTTCCGGCAAATTGGGAAAAGCGTACTGGTATCACGAAAGTGTAGGCGGAATCACCACCAGCAGCTATTACTCTTCCGAACTTCCTCAGTGGATCAGCGACTTCAATTCCAAAAAGATTCCTGATTCGTTTTTCAATAAATCGTGTAGCAAGTCTTTGGCGGAAACTGAATACGAAGAATGCTGGCC
>JBKKAT010000075.1:0-2792 GCA_046714535.1 Acidobacteriota bacterium
TTTTTCGGGAAGAGATTGTCTTGCTTATGAATACGAAGTGTTTGAAATGATCACAACAAGGTCGAGGAAAGGAGGTTCCTCAACCACAAAAAAGCTGTATGTTTCAGGATTCGGAATGGTCCCTTCCCACATCAGAACGAATCAGGGAGAGATTCGAATTTTGGGCTTTCCGCTGATCAATGAATTCCCAAAAGATTCCACGGAAAGTCCGCAAGAGCGTGCGAGAGCGGATGCGTTCATCGCGCAAACAAAGTTCCATAACGTCAAGAAGAATTTCGCAAGCATCTTCTCAGAATTTGATGATCTTTTTCTCGATGCCGATGGAGCAGTCCGAAAAGATCTCGGTGAGCCGGTAAGTATTCATGAAAAACATCAATTGACAGAAGTCATCGTTCCTCGCGGAGCCGAGGTGTGCGCGATTGGAGTCTATTCAAGACAGAAGACCGCATTGATGGCAAAGACGGCGGCGCTGCCGATCCGGCTCATACCGGGGAACGCGGCAGAAGCCAAACAACGTCTGCAAAAAACCGGCTTAGGGCAAATCGTCATCGCGCTGATCTTCTTTCTTGCAATCAACGGAGCGTTTGCTTTTCTTTATCATTCATTTCAGAAACAACGTTACGATATCGCCGAATCAGCGCAATGGACCACAATCGTGCAGAGTGCTGAGGCTCATGATTTCGAAAAGCTCGCTTTGTTGTTCCAGAATGGTGTGAATCCGGATGCAACAGATCCACAATCGCGCACTCTGTTGCAGACAACGCGCGATGATGAAGTCGCGCGCGTGCTGCTGAAATTTGGAGCCAACCCGAATGTCGAAGATCCGGGAACGCTGGAAACTCCAATATTTGACGCTGCACGCACAGGGAATCTCCCGCGTATCAAGATTTTGATCGAGGGAGGTGCCAATGTGAATGCCGTAAGCGGACTCCCCTGGAAACATACCCCCATCGATGAAGCGATTCGCACCGGGCAGTCCGACGCAATCCAGATGTTGGTGCAAGCCGGCGCAACGGACCCGCGCGTTACCGCTGCAAACGGACAGCCTCTCGAAGCGAACGGTGGTGAAGAACTCGCCTTGTGCCGCAAGTACCTTCGCGCAATTCAGAATCAGGATAAAGAAACACTGAAATCATTGACAACACCGCGATATGAATATTTTTTCGATGACATCGACTTTTCTGTGTGGAAGGCGGCTTATCCCATTACGATTCAAACCTTCGAAGGATATTCGAATGACACCGCCGCGACCATTCAGTTTCGCGGAAGCACAACAGATGGCCGGGATACGGAATGGATTTACCAGCTGGAGAAACAACAGGAAGGGTGGAGAATTCATCAAACGTGGCCGGTCACGGGAGAGGGTTTCGAAGTCCTTTGGCGCTGAAGGCTCCACTCAGAGCGGCAGCCAGTAAGTAGAATAGGACGCACAGAAGAAGTAGCGCCTGGATCCCGGTCAAAAAGGAAAGACATTCAGAGACGCCTCCCACCATAGCGCCCAACAGATTAGAAGCAAACGCAGCCGAACGCTCCTGTGCTTTTGCAAAGGATGTTGAGAATAGGATTCCGGCGAAGAAAACGGGAAGCGTTAACAGCGCAGAAGGAAGGAGAAGCTTCCAGAAGCCTGTTAGCCCTGAAAACATCTCCACCGGCAGGAAGTAACTCAGAAGCAGGCTGCCGAATAAGGCGATATAAACAGGCTTTTGATTCCTTATTGTTTTCCGGCCACAAACATAATTAGCCAGAAGAGCCATTACCAGAATCATGGAAATCACCACCGTATTGACGGTCCATGTTGCGCCGAACAGCAATGCGAACTTGCTGATGTTCTGCACTTCCAATAACAAAAACGCGGCGCCGAAAAAAAAGAAGGGCCATTGAATTCGAAACTTTCTTCCAACGGCCATCCGTATGGCAACATAAGAAAGCAAAATCAAAAGCGCGAAAACGAACAGAAATAGCGTTGGTATTTTGCGGCTGGGAAGGTAAAGATAGGGCCAATCATCGCGCGCAACGTCCACATCCAATTTAGACCATTTTTCATATTTCGGGTGACTTTCCGTAACCAGCATTGTCAGTTTGGGGTCATTTGCGATTCTTTGATCGATGATTTTTCTGTTTCCTATCAAGAAACAATAACCACCCCAACCGCGAAGATGGGAGCGGACCAAAATCCCAATCGGAGACTGTCCTGATATCTCGGAAAGCATTTTGAAGAGGCGTGCACCGATGAAATCATCCCTTACTTCAAATATGACAAACAACAGTCCATCTGGTTTTAGCAACTGGAGCGCCTGACGAAAACTTTCAATCGTGTAGACATAATTGTCCAGCCTTACATTGCTGTAACTGGAAGAAAGCGTGTGTGAATCCAGCAAACCGAACAGCACCACGTCGTATTTTTCTTGCGTAGTTCTAAGAAATGTCCGCGCATCTTCATTAATGACTCTCACCCTGGGACTTTTATACGGAAGTTCGCGATGAAATTCATCCCCGATCTGGATGATTTCCGGATCGATTTCCACGGCAGTGACCTCTTGAGCTCCGTTTCGTAAGGCTCCCGCTACATCATTGCCGGCTCCGGACCCCAGGACCAGCACTTTTTCGGGATTCGGCGCAAAACGGTATGCAAGATTGTAGTGATCGTAGGGCACTTCGTTCGCTGGAAAAAGGGAAGGATACTTTGCCTGAAAATCCGCTGAATAGTTGGAAACGATCATGTAGCCGATGGAATTTACCTGCACAGCATGACCGTAAGGCACACTCTTTCCTTCCACACGGATGTTTAAAGG
>JBKKAT010000076.1:0-4011 GCA_046714535.1 Acidobacteriota bacterium
GTATCTGCGCCACAATTTCACCACCGGCTTTGATAGTCAAAAGGTGTTCTGCCGTATCTGCTTTCACGAACGCAGACTGAATCGCGCTGTCTTTGGTCTTGTGGCGTTTCGTCACGCTCACTTCAAAGCCATAAGCCTCAATCTCTCGTTCCAGTGTTTCGAGATAATGCTCAACATCAAATTTGGTAGAGACAATCAGCAGGGTGAATTCGAGATCTTCAGAAAAGCGATCCAGACCATGGACAATGCGAAGCGCAGTTCCGCCGTAAAATGCTGCCTTTTCAAAGAACTTCGCGCGCCACAATCCAAGCAAGGCAACTTCCTGCAGAATTTCTCTGAGAGCCTGGACGTAATCATCTACACTCCGGCAGTCGTAGCGCTCAAGCATGCGGGAGATTGCGGGATTCATGATTCTTTCTGAAGCTTCAAAATAAGTCGACTGAGGATTCGTATTTTTCGTGAGCGATAACGATCAGCGAGGTCTGAAAACAGCTTTGCGTCCATTTTACCGATCCGATCCAAATCAATCCTCAGATTGTCGGAAAGGTAATTTCTGAGATCCTTCTGATTTCGGATGGAAATTCCACGATCATCGTGCAACTTGTCCGCCAGTGCCTTTTCGCGGACTGCGATCAGGAAGAAACGTCCGCTTTCAAGTTCGAATTGATCAAAACCGGCGGAGTAAGCTTTCATCGGAATTTTCTTGTAGATAAAGAGTCCAACCGGAGTGGAGAACCGTCTCCCTCTTCCGCATGTTACGGAGGTGACTGCTTCCACTCGTTCCGGGATCAGGCCATGATATTGGAGACATACTATGTATATAAGTTGCATACCACTGTTACGCCTGAGAATTTCCAATATCGATCAAACGATCTCAGAACAGCAGAAGTGAACGCGCGCCGGCGCTAACAGCAACGGTGTAGCGCAGGGTGTTAAGCAGCGTTTTTTCTGATTTGGTAGGGTTGAATTAACACTTCAGCGGGGATCCCAAGATTCTTGTGAAGCCGGCGAATCATTTCCATCGTTAGCGCTCGCTTGCGGTTCAATACCTCAGACACGCGGGCGCGACTGCCGATAAGCCGTTCCATGTCCCGACGGGTTAGTCCCCTACTTTCCATATAGTAGCGAATGGCATCGATCGGATTGGGAAGAGGGATCTTCTGATGTTTTTCCTCATAAGCCTCAACGAGCGTTGTCAGCACCTCAAGGCGATCGCCTTCATGCGTTCCGGGGACAGCTCTGAAAAGACGGTCAATTTCTTTGAGTGCCGTTTGATAATCCTTTTTGGTTTTGATTGGCTTTATTTCCATAAACTCCCTTCAAATGATTGTAGGATCGACCTTGTCATAGTCACTGTGTGTACCCACGAAACGGATATATACAATGCCAAAAGCGTACTGAACTGCTACCACAATCCGGTACTTATTCCTTTGATATTGAATATAACTCGATTGCTGCCTGGAAAGCTGCAGTTGCGATAAATGTTCTTAATGTCAGCAGGAGTTTTCCAGCTGGAATGTTTCACATCGAAATACCAGGCCTGCAACGAATCGACGGGAAAGATACGATCCGAGTTTTTTACATACAGGTCTAAAACACACGCGAGTATTTTTGACAGTAGTGTAAATTACTACTATCATAAAATTGTGAAGATTTTACCCCGATATCTTGAGTCGCAGATCAAGACCGATCTTCGGCTAAAGATGGTATTTGTGGCTGGACCGCGCCAGGTGGGAAAAACGACGCTCGCGTTAAGAATTCCGGGGGCAAAAAAGGGTTATCTCAACTGGGATGTGCCGGAGCATCGCCAGAGGATCTTGAAGCGCGAACTCCCTGAGGCAGACCTCTGGGTCTTCGACGAAATACAAAAGTACCGGTCCTGGCGCAATTATCTCAAAGGTCTGTATGACGTTCGGCGGCGCACGCAGCGGATCCTGGTGACAGGAAGCGCCAAGCTGGACTTTTATCGCTTCGGTGGCGATTCCCTGCAGGGTCGATATCATATGCTGCGGATGCATCCTCTCACGGTAGCCGAGTTGGGAGTTTCCAACGTTCAAGACCTCGAAACTCTGTTAAATCTCAGTGGCTTTCCGGAACCCTTTTTCTCCGGATCAGAAACGGAAGCAAGGAGATGGTCCCTGCAACACAGGACTTTGCTGATCCGGGAAGAGGTAACGAGCCTGGAGCGAATCGTGGATCTCGGCAACCTGGAGTTGCTCATGCTTCGCTTGCCGGAACTGGTAGGATCACCTTTATCGCTGAACGCACTACGAGAGGACTTGCAGATCAGTCATAAGACTGTGTCCACATGGATCCAGGCTCTTGAACGCCTTTACTCCTTGTTCCGTCTCTCTCCTTTTGGGGCTCCCAAGCTTCGAGCCGTAAAAAAGGAACAAAAACATTATCATTTTGATTGGTCACTCGTACCGGAACCGTCCAAACGATTTGAGAATCTGGTGGCCTGTCACTTGCTGAAGTGGGTTCACTTTCAACAGGATGCAAAAGGTCGTGAACTCGAACTCAGATACTTCCGCGATATAGACCGCCGTGAAGTTGATTTTGTGGTGACAGAGAATAGAAAACCGCTGGTTTTTGTTGAGTGTAAGTGGAAGGATGAGCCGGTTCATCCTGCATTGTCCTATTTAAAGAAGAGGTTTCCTCACACAGATGCATTTCAGATCAGCGGCAAAGGGCAAAAGGATTTTGTTACGCCTGAAGGCATTCGCGTTTGTCCCGCAATTCAGTTTCTGAAAACTCTCGTCTGAAAAACTTTGCGTCTCTGCGTCGCCCTGAGAATCACCTGACTGAAGGATTCCTCGGGATAACGCCTGGCTGCTTTCAGCTTTTTGTAAGCTTCCCTCTTTAAAGAAATGGTTTTCGTGCTCATACATGCATTTATGCATACTGCACAGATGAAATTAAAGTCTACGCGTTTTGCGTTATTCCTGCGCGTGTAGAATGCTTCGCCGCTGGCGCGAGTAATGAGCGTGATCTGTTCAAACAAACAAGGCGGGAGCCCGGTTTCAGCGGAGCTTCCAGCAACTAATGGAGCGCCGGCTTCAGCCGGCATCATGGGTCGCAGGCTTTAGCCTGCGCGCTAGAAACTCCTGAACATTCCCCAGTCGTATTGCCAGTTTGGAAACCGAGCGGGCGAGCGTTGCGCTTCCGCGATGTAGCACGGGGTGCAAACAACTTCAGGGTTCAATACCAGTCTTCCATTTTGAGTGCGTCTACCCGTTTAAATTCCTTCCGGTTATGCGTGACGAGAGTTGCACGGTGTGATACGGCGGTAGCGGCTATCAAGACATCATACGGGCCGATCGGAACACCTTTCCGTTCCAAATCATCCCGAATCTGCGCGGCCGAGACTGCCTCTTCGTGTCCAAAAGCGAGCACATTGACGAAAGATAGAAATTCTTGAAGCTGTGTTCTTCGTTTCAGAGGGGACCTTGACTTTCGGATGCCGAATTCCAGTTCGAAGATCACGATCGATGGAATTGCGATTTCTACAGGAGGAGTTGAGAGCAAACGCTCTGAAACGTTTCCCATTCCTTTAAAAAAATAAATGAGCGTGTTTGTATCGAGAACGTACATTAAATGCGTTCCCGCTTGGTATCTCTCCCAACCGACCGGCGAATTTCTTCGGCGGTCGGAAGGTCTCTCCATTGACCTGCGATCTCTTGAATCTCCTCGGGCCAGCTGGCGCCCGTCTTTTCTCGAATCAGATCAGCAATCCACTTGCTTTTCGAGATTCCTTTCTTTTTTACGATCTTCCGGAGCTTGCTTTCCGTTTCCGGATCTAAATAAATGGTCACCTGACTCATCGCCTTCTCCTATTAAATATAAGTTAGCATATATGTGGATCAATCTGCAACGTTCGCCGGCTTCAGCCGGTGCTGCGGACTGAAAGTCCGCGATCCCGATAGCGCTAAAAAACTTTGCGTCTTTCAATTCCCAATCCGCTTCGACGCTACATATTCTCTGCAAGAATGCTATCATTTCCTGTATGGG
>JBKKAT010000077.1:0-3898 GCA_046714535.1 Acidobacteriota bacterium
GGGCATTCCTGTTGTCAGAAAAAACGCTTTTTGAAGCAGGATCGGAATACGTTTTAAGAGATGAAGCGGGCACGGACCACTATAACGCCTGCATCATTCTGTGTGGTTCACAATTTGGTGGCCGGACTTATAAGAGGACTGAGAAAAAAGCAACCGCATACCTTAATGCAGCGGTCATAGTGAACCCGCTCTGGAATATTGATCTTACTTCCGGTCATGCCCTGCCGGCTCCTGAGGCGATGGATTCCGGAGTCGAGGATTTATTTCTCCGGCACCCGATTTATCACGATCGATTAAAACAGAATTCGCCCGTTTCCTTGAGCAATGAAGACAGGATCATTCTCTACTGGGCGCTGCGTTTCAAAACAGTTTCACAAATCGCTTCAGAAATGAACCGTGATCCGGAATATGTTTTCAACAGACTGGTGGAACTGGAATCAAAAGAGCTGGTGCAGTTGCAGAATGTGTCCAGGGCGATGACGAGATTGCAATCTTTTTATTCGACGCAGCAGGTGACACCGGATCCGGCGGAGATGACCCTCACTCATCTGTGGGAAAGAACAATCCGCCTGTACGGCGGAAACCCTTTTCTGATCTGGCCCCAGGACGGCTCAATTTTTTCTTATGCAGATTCGGACCTCATTGTTCGAATGGCTGCTTCGTTATTGAAATCGGAAGGAGTGGCGAGTGGCGATCGAATCCTGATGTATGCGGCCCCTCATCCGGAATTCGTTTTTCTTTTTTGGGCAGGTATCCTTCTGGGTGCCGTTGTGGTACCGCTCAATCCGGAAATCAAAGAGGAAGCGCTCGCGAACATTTTACAAAATACTGAACCGCGAATGATTTTGGCGAATACAGCGATGAGACTCAAAAACCAAAACGTTCTTTACTTCGGCCAAACTGAAATTTCCGGTTCTTTTGCCGAGCGATTGGCGCTCAATGAGCCCTGCATGGAATTTCCAATGGCAACAGAAAAGCAGGATGCTGCCATCCTCTTTACCTCCGGAAGTACGGGAAAACCTAAAGGAGTTGTTCTGTCTCATGGAGCTCTGTTCCGGACCAGCCGCATTGTAGATCACGCTTACAAGTGGACCGGTGATGATCGTTTTATGAGTGGCGGAAATCTTCACACGATGAGCGGTTTGCGCAATCCGTGCATTGCCGTTCTTCATTCAGGTGCTTCGGTAGTAATTCCATCAGAGGAGGACCTTCACAATCCGCTTGGCGTTCTCGGATCCTGCGTAAGAAACGATGTAACCGTTCTCAATGTCACTCCTGGTTTTCTCGCGTACTGGGGTCGCACTTCTCAAAAGTCAAAATACTTTCAATCAAACAAGTTGCGAATGGTGCTTTCGACCGGATCTACACTGCAGCCAGTCCATCGCGAAATCTTTGAGACCCAATTTCAAGTTCCCGTATACGACTACTACGGTTTAACGGAAACAACCGGCGCCTGCATTCTTGAAAATCAGGACTTAAACGGAATAAAAGAAAAAGGGATGGGAAAACCCTGGGACTGTCTTGCAAAAATTCTTGAAGATGGAGAGCTGGCAATCTATAGTGAAAATTTGATGTCGAGATATTTGAACGATCCTTCAGCAACTGGCAAACGAATCCGGGATGGCTGGTTATTGACAGGTGACATCGCGGGAATCAATAAATCCGGATGTATTGTGCTGCTTGGGCGTAAAGACAGAATGATGAAAGATAAGAATGGAGAGAATGTTTATCCGGAAGAAATCGAGAAGGCAATCAGCGGAATAGAGGGGGTTGCCGAAGTCTATGTAACCGGATACCAGGATGCGCTATTGGTCGATCACATCGCTGCCTTGATTCGTTTTCAATCCTTCGAAGAGAGTTCCGATCATCAGCTTTCGAATATTAGAAAAAGGCTTAGCGAAAAAATTCCGTCCGCTCACATTCCGGATCTTCTGATTGACGTTCAGGAGTTACCGAAAGGGGCAGGCGGCAAAATTTCGCCAGAGGCCGTACAGAGTAGCATCCAGGAAGCACTTCAGAGGAGTAAATAAGGAATGGATTTATGTGAGTTGTTCCAGAGAACAGAAACAATTGGATCAAAAAAACTCATCGACGGTCCGCGAACATTGACCTATGCCGAACTAAATCACAGATGCAAACAAATCCATGCATTTCTGAAAGCAAGCGGGCATGTTCCCGGAGACCGGATCGGTATTGCGTCTGGTGACGAGATGGAAGCTTGCTTACTGATTCTGTCCTGTCTGCGACTCGGACTGCCTGTCGCTTTGATCGATGCCGGCGCGAAGAAATCAGAGGCCACTCAAATCATCAACAGATTGAAATTGAAATCCCTTTTTCTTGACCAGGCCTTGTTCGAAGATTGGTCACCGCAAATTCCCTTTCCCTGGATTGTCAAAACTCAAAAACCTAAGTTGCTCTCGCGCCTTCTCGGCAAAAAGGAGAGCCAGCCCGGTAACACACAAACTTACCCGGAATGTCTTGATTCATTCGATGGCTCGCGGGAAACGCTGCCCGATCAACTTCCCTTAAATGATCCTGCACTTTTACTATGCACGTCCGGTACCACCGGACTGCCAAAGATTCTGCAATTGAGTCTTGCAAATCTTATTGCAGCCGCGAATACCACTTCGAATCAGCTTGGATTCGATGACAATACGAGGGTTCTGAACCTGTTACCACTGACGCATTATGATGGCGTGATCTCAGGTTTGTTCACGACCTTTTGCAATAGTGCTACGCTCATCCGCGTAGGTCCTTTCTCGATTTCCCTGCTCCCCGACATTGCGGACGCCATTTATAAATATCGGGCCACCCATCTGTTACTTACGCCATCGATTCTGGGGCTCATGCTTCGGCTGGGTGAAGAGATTCAAGAAACATTTCAAACGCAGGATTTCCGCTTTGTCATTTCTGTGGCGGCGACACTTCCGCCAAAACTCTGGTCAGATTTTCAGCAGTTAACAGGCAAAAAAATTGTGAACGTCTACGGTTTGTCTGAAACCGGAAATAATCTTTTTGCGGGACCGGATGAAGAAAGTTATCAGATCGGATCGATCGGCAAGCCAGTGGATTGCCGTGCAACAATTCTGCTGGACAATGAGCAAAAAGCTGCCACGGGTGAAACGGGTGAGCTGCTTTTAGAAGGGGCCAGTATTACTTCGGGTTACTTAGATGAACCAATTACTACAAAGCGCGTGGATGAAGTAACCTGGTTCCCCACCGGTGATCTTGCTTATCAGGATAATTCGGGCGTGTACTGGCTCATCGGGCGAAAGAAAAACATCATTATTGTAGGGGGACGAAATGTTTATCCTGATGAGATCAATAACGCGCTTCTATCCCATCCTTCAGTAATCGAAGCGGCAACACTCGGAGTAGCGGATGAGATTTGGGGAGAGCGCGTGGTGAGCTGCGTTGTGACAAAAGATGGCATCAACCCTGCGGGCCTGATCGAATATGCGACAGGCCGTCTGACCGCTTACAAAGTCCCCAGGCAAATACATTTTCTTCCGGAACTTCCGAAAGGACGCTCGGGCAAAGTATTGCTGAACGAGCTTTCGGCTCAACTCAATGAAAAAACGTTTCATCAGAACCAGGGATTGCTTCAGAGTTTGGAAGAACAGGTTTTGCAGCTTGCAACGGAAAGTTTTCGCACTCCTCTGTCTGAATTATCTATGAAGACTTCGCCTGCCAGTTGCAGTAAATGGGATTCTGTTGCGCACATGGACTTTGTAACAAACCTGGAGACGAAATTCGCAATTGAACTTCTTCCGCGCGAAGTCATTCAGATTACAACGCTGGAAGCTGCCGTTCGAATCCTCCGGAATAAGTTGACATTCTCCGAAACTACCAATCCATGAACCAATGAGCAATCAACCTTCTCCCTTGTTTGTTTGGA
>JBKKAT010000078.1:0-9267 GCA_046714535.1 Acidobacteriota bacterium
TTCAAATCGTAATATTGCTCGGAAATATCCTCGGTCTGGATCTTTTCGGTGATCAGCATTCCCTGTTCCCTCAACCACGACACCAGGGTGTTGAGTTGATCAGGCGGAACACGGAGTGTGAGGGAAGCGGAAGAAACAGCATCTCCACTTCTTTGGCTCTGGACATTTGAAACATATCCGTTCATCATTCCCATCCGTTTTTGAAGGGCTTCGAAAAACCGTTCGTATTGCTTGACCTGGATCGTGACTTCTCCTGATTGAATCACTTTCCGCGTTACCTCAGGTTTTTGTGAATCATTCCCACCGTATCCAAGTGATCGCATTTCTTCATCAGCTTGAGGAGCGGCGGGTTGCACGAACGATTGCTCTGATAGCCTTGCGTCAGAATGTTTTCTGGACGAACTCTTGAAGACAAACACCACGACAAGCAAAAGAACAGGGATAACCAGGATCCAAAGCTTTTTCATAAGCCACCTCTACTTAGAGTGGAACGCGGGAAGGGCTATAAAGATTTAACTGGTAGGGGCAGGGCTTGCCCTCCGCGCGCGGGCGACGGCGACCACAAGGGTCGACCCTACTGCTCAGGAGGTTCTTCTTTTGCCCACTTCTTTTTGTAAATCAACATGATGTTGCGGACGTACACGATGAATCCAGTGGTCTGGCCGAGGATGAACACCGGATCCCTGCGGTGAATGGCATACGTCAACAGAATGGACGCGCCTGCCAGCGAAAGGTACCAGAAAAAAACGGGGATGTAGCTTTCTTTTCGCCGTTCGGATGCGATCCATTGAATTACGAAACGCATTCCAAAAATAATTTGCCCGGCAAAACCAAAAGCGATCCAGAGTTTATCAGAAGTGATTGTCATAAATCAGACATAGTCCTCGCATACATAACACCAGGTAAAAGAAGTGTCGGATAGCGGTAAAGACCGGATGATCGGGTGATTGACAGCCATTGCATGTTTCGTATTGTGGCCCTGTTGTGATTCGCAACATCCAACGTGACCGCAGGTCATGCACACTCTCAAATTAGACTGTGATTCACATTCTTCGCATTGATTCCCTGACGGCTGAACGTTTTGAATGTCGCCCATGTGCGGGCAACTTCCTTTCTCTTTCACGATTCCTCCTTTAAACGCCTGCCGG
Source organism: Acidobacteriota bacterium (assembly GCA_046714535.1). Classification (GTDB taxonomy): domain Bacteria; phylum Acidobacteriota; class HRBIN11; order JAKEFK01; family JAKEFK01; genus JAKEFK01. Next base: position 1,149 of record JBKKAT010000078.1, read on the forward strand.
AGCAAGAGCTACCACGCTCAAGCAGATCGCTTTTTTGTTTCCTGTATTCGTATAAGAATGCGCTTGATCGCCGGGAAATGCGAGAACGTCTCCTTGCTCAACGCAATACCGCATTCCCGCAACGTAAATGGTAACCTCTCCTTCGATGCACGTAAAATATTCTTTGGTGCCGGTTACATGAGGAACTCCACCCATGCGGCCACCCACTTCAATTTCCATTCTATCAATGACCATGCCGGGAATCGGATCCGGCAGCAACCGAATCAGCAGAGTACTGCCGTGTCCTCTTTTGACCCGGCTGAGATCGCGGCTTTTCACCAGCGTGCAATTCGCACGCGGTGGAGTCAGCAACTCTTCCAGACTGACTTGCAAGGCGGCGGCAATCCGCGCCAGGTTGGAAAGCGTGGGATTTCCTTCCCCCGATTCCATATGCGCGACCGTTGAGCGAGGTACTCCAGCCAGTTTCGCCAGCTGACCTTGTGTGATTCCTCTTTTCCCGCGCAGTTCCGTCAGGCTATTCGCCAGATGTTGACTCACCATTTTCAATCTATCGCCTCTTTGCCAATAAATTAGCAAAGATGCTATCACATTGTCCAGCGCGATGTATTGTCATTTTGAAGAGAGGTGGACTATGAGCTGGATTCAAGCTGTTTCGTTGGAAGAACTGGAAAAAAAAGGGCGAATGGTGGTTCGCAACGGCGCCCGGCAATTTGCATTGATGAAATGGAATGGACGTATCTTCGCGCTGGACAATCGTTGTCCTCATGAAGGCTATCCGCTGAGCGAAGGTACGGTCAATGTTCAGGATTGCGTATTGACCTGCAACTGGCATAACTGGAAGTTTTCGCTAGAAACGGGCGAGAACATTTCAGGGGAAGATGAGGTTACGGTTTACGAGACGAAGCAGGAGTCCGGCAAAATTTGGATTCACGTTCCGGAAGTTCCGAAAGATGTGCTTCTGGAGCGTTCGATCCGGCAAATCAAGAAAGCGTTCGAGAATCGCAGTTACGACCGCATGGTTCGTGAGCTCGCCCGCATGCACTTTCATCAATTGGATCCAGTGGATGCTGTGCGAAAAGGAATGGAATGGTCCTGGAACAAGCTGGAGTATGGAATGGACCACGCGTATGCGGTTACCGCGGATTGGTTGGTTCTCTACCGGGAATTTACAGAAATCGACAACCGTCTTATCTGTTTAAGCGAATCCCTGGACTATCTTGCGGACACATCTCTTCGTCAGCCCGAATTTCCTTATTCAGCGAATCAATTGGATTTTACGAAAGATGCCTTTTTGCAGGCGATCGAAAGAGAAGATGAAGAAACCGCCGTTGCAATGGTGAATGGAGCTTTGGCCGGTGATCTGCATTTTAGTGACATAGAAGATTGCTTCACGGAGGCGGCTTTGCTGCACTATCAGGATTTTGGTCATTCCCTCATTTATGTCAGCAAAATTTCCCGGCTAATCGAATCGCTCGGAGTCGGGATGGAGCCATTTCTTCTTCCATCACTTGTGCGATCCATCTGTTCTGCTGCCCGCGAAGATTTGCTCCCGGAATTCCGTAAACTATCGACCGCAGGCCAAAGGAGCGCCGGCCAGTTGAGCGCCGGCTTCAGCAGGCATAGTGGGCTGCCGGCTTTAGCCGGCACTCTGGTAGTCCCAATCGCATTAAATCCGAATGAGCTATTCGGCAAATCTGTCGATTTCTGTCTGAATTGGGTAACTGAAAAATTGGAACACTATCCGTCCGAACAAGTTTACGACGCCTTGTTGCAATCCAACGCAAAAAACCTCTTGCACTTTGACATGTCTTTTCAGTACAACTTCGAAAACAACGTTTCATCAAACGTTGGCTGGCTAGATTTTACGCATGGTTTGACGTTTGCAAACGCTGTCCGACTCCAATGCACAAAATTTCCTCAGTTGTGGAAACAGGGACTGTTGCAAATGGCCTGCTTTAGCGGACGAAATCACAAATATCTGGATCCAAATATTCCGGAATCAGATTGGGTTGTACAGGATCAAGAAGTATTTTTCCAGCAATGTTTGGATCAAATTCTTGATCACGGCAAAAGCGCGCCGATTTATGCAGCGCACTATGTAAAAACATTTTTGGCCGTTCGAACGGAAGTCGATTTTGCTTCCGGGACATGCACAAAATACATGCTTGCTGCTTTGAACCGTTTTTTTCACTCACCATTAAAGGAGAAACATGTGCAGAGAACGGTCCGGCAAGCGCTCGATCTGGTAGGCCTCGATTTTCGCTCGTCTATTTAACAGAAGCAAACAAAGAGAACGAAGCTAATTTTAGCTCTTAAAGACTAAGCTTTGTTCCCTTCGTTATCTTTTGTTAAAAAATCGAAACTAAAGTTCATCTGTGGTTCCCTTCTCTTCGGCTGCGTAACTGAAGTGACGCTGCTTCATCCATCGGACAGCCAGCAAATCACGCAATGGACCAATCAGGCGATTCCACAAATGATATTTCGATTTTCCGTAGATTCGTTGCCTGTGATTTACCGGCATTTCCAGAATGCGAGCATTTTCCATCAACAACAGTGTAGGGAGAAACCGGTGCAATCCGTGAAAAAGCTTCATCTTTTCTAAGGCCGGGCGTTTGTAAGCCTTGAGCGTGCATCCCGTATCTCGCCATTTTTCTTTCAGCATAAAATCACGAATCCCATTAGCAATACGGGAACTGATCCTTTTGATGAAGTTATCCTTGCGTCTGATTCGAATGCCAATCACAACGTCATATTCAGGGATTTTTTCGAGCAGTTTCGGAATATCGGCGGGATCGTTTTGCAAATCTGCGTCTATGCTCACCACGACATCACCAGTGGCCTTGCGAAAGCCTGCATCCAATGCGGCGCTCAGTCCATAATTGCGATCCAGGGAAATCACTCGCACAAACGGAAACTGTTTTTTTAGATCGAGCATTACCTGTTCTGTCCGGTCGGTGCTCCCATCATTGATCATAATGATTTCCCAGGTTTTCGGACGTACGGGAAATGCGTCCGAAATTTCCTTCAGGAGTACCGGTAAGTTCTCTTCTTCGTTATAAGCAGGGATCACAATCGAGAGCTTCGTTTCCGGGTTCATGGCGCTGAGTATTATACAATCTCGGTGTGTTGAGGACGATTCTTCTATTTGCGCTCTACGTAGCCGTGAGTTTGCTGACGCGTGGCCCATTCATTCCGGTTGAAATTATTGATATGGATGAGGCCGCGCATGCAGTCGGATCCCAGGTCTGGATGAATGGAGGACGGCTCTATGAAGATTTCATCAACAACAAACCGCCGCTGTTATATGTCTACTATGCATTTGCTCAACTTCTGCTGGGAAACGGATTGCTGTCGGTGCATTGGATGACGGCCATACTGGTGGTTCCGCTTACAGCGTTTGCCGCTTCCGCTTTCTTTGATCATGAAAAAACAGGAATCTACGCCGGCTTACTTTACCTGGTTTTTAGCGCTTCCTTTTTTGCTCACGACATGCATTCCACGAATGCAGAAATTTTGATGGTGCTGCCAGGAGCCTGGGCTTTCGTTTTGGTTCGCAAAGCGGAAATGAGCCGGAACTGTTGGCGAATGTTCTTAGCAGGCTTGCTTTTTGGAATTGGCTTTCTCTTTAAGTACCAAATCGCACTCGGCATTCTAGCCGTATGGAGCGCTGGCCTCCGGCCGGCATTATGGAGCGCAGGCGTCCCGCCTGCATTACGGGCCGCAGGCCTCCGGCCTGCCCTGCTACTGCTGATGGGATTTCTGGTGCCCGCAGGAATTACGCTATTAATTTTTCACATGACAGGTGGAACGCAATCCCTACTTTACTGGCTGTTCTGGAACAATTTGCTTTACTCTGCGAATCCAATTTCCTGGTGGGAAGGAGCGGGTCGCGCATCAACGTATTTACTCCCTTTCCTGCTTGTGACTTCACCTCTCTGGTGGTTTTGGCTGCGATCGCGCAATTTGTTAGACGATTACCGGCGCCGTTTGACGACGGTGCTTGTTCTCGTTTCGCTTCCACCGTTGTTTGTCGGATTCCGTTTTTACCCACATTACTTTATTCAACTCTACTTCCCACTCATCATCGCTGCCGCTCCGGGAATTGTTCAATCGGTTCAAAGACGATCCATCATCGCGTATTCGATCGCGCTCTGTTTGTTTTGCACGATGGTCAATGTGTACCTCTACTACGGGAAAAACAATATCTACCGGGAAAGAGATCCTGTCTATCGCAAAGTTGCGGATCGTTTAAAAGGCGATCCGTGCTATGGCGGAGCGACTCTTTTTGTCTGGGGCTATGCTCCCGCTTTTTACTACTATGCAGGAGTGGAGCCTGCCAGCCGTTTTGTTGTGATGGGACAGTCGCGCTTAACGGGATATGTTTCCGGTAATCTGGGAAGCCTCGATCGCCCGTCTGCATCCGGTGTTCCGCTGCACTGGGATTGGCTTTTTTCCGATCTGGAGAAAAACCAAGCTACATACATACTGGATACGGCGCCGGCTGCCATTTACCGCTGGAATCACTTTCCCCTGGAGGAATTTCCTCGGTTGCAAAAAACCATCACTGAAAATTTCGAAAGGATCGATGTTGTCGAAAATGTTGTCATTTACCGGCGGCGTCACTGCTCGTCTGAAAAAGAGGGCTCATTGGAAAGTTCGTTTATATCTTCCGTAGTGCACGGAAAACAGACGCTCAATTTTTCGGCCAGCGATTGAATCGCTTCGCAAAGCGCCTCGCAAGGTTTCCCTTCTTTAAATCCTTTTACCATTTGATCGCAAATGTCGCGCCAGCCTTCCCGGCCGATTACCTTATCGATCGCTTCATCCCCGAACACCGCCGCTTTGTGGTCTTGCAAAGAAATCAGAATGATCACACCGGTTCTGCCCTGTGTAGAAGTGAGACCCAAACTCTGCAATAGTTGGCGGCATTGTTCGATCGGATCACCCGGACAATTTTTTTCCAACCGAACAACGATTTCTGCAGCCGTTTTCTTTTCTGCTTCTTCCACTGCCCGAACAATTCTTTTCTTCTCATCATTAGTGAAAAATAAACGGGGAACTTCTTTTCTTTCCATCACCAGCTCCCGCTTGCTCCGCCACCGCCCGATGAGCCGCCACCACCACCGAATCCACCTCCACCTCCGCCGAACCCACCCCCGCCACCTCCACCGCCGAATCCACCCCCACCTCCGGGGAAAAAGAACCAATCGTCATTCCGTCTCCGTCGTTTCCGGGGGTCATCGTTATCGTATGGTAAGTACATGGCCTGATTTCTAATCCGGTAGATGATGTAGAAAAAAACCATGGTCATGATGAAAATGGTTTGAGGAGTCAGTAGCTGATTTCCCGGTTCATCCCGGCTGACAACCGGTTTGTATTCACCGGCAATCGCCTTCATGATCGCCTGTACCGCGGCGCGAATTCCGGCTCCATACCGGCCGGAGCGAAATTCCGGCGCCATTTCGTTCCGAATGATTCGTGAAGTTAGAGCATCCGTGAGTGTTCCTTCCAGGCCATAACCGACTTCGATGCGGATTTTTCTTTCCTTCAAAAAAACCGCAAGCAGCACTCCGTTGTTATTTACTTTTTGTCCAATCTTCCATTTTTCAAACAGCCGGTTTACGTAATCTTCGAGGCTTTCCTGTTCCAGCGTGGGAAAAATCGCAACAACAACTTGATTGGATGTTTCTTCCTCATGCCGTCGCAGCATCGATTCGAGTTCTTCTTTTTCCTGCGGGCTGAGAATGCCTGCGTAATCGTTGACCCGCTGCGTTGGAGGCGGAGGATAATCCAGCGCAAAGCACCAGAGTGGACAGCAAATGAGTGTTGCGATCAGCAGGAACCGAAACAAATGAAAACTCCTTTTAAAACTCTACCTTCGGAGCTGTTTGAGCTTCAGGTGCGGCCTGGAAATACGGTCGTTGCTGGAATCCAAACATCTTTGCGATGAAGGATGCCGGAAATGTACGTACCTTTGTATTGTAGGCCTGCGCAACTTCATTGAACTTCCGGCGTTCTACTGCAATCCGGTTTTCCGTGCCTTCTAATTGGCTTTGAAGCTCCAGAAAGTTTTGATTTGCTTTTAATTGAGGATAATTTTCAGCAACAGCAAGCAGTCGCGACAACGCGGAGCTTAATTGCCCCTGACTCTGCTCAAACTTCCTGAAAGTTTCCGGGTCATTGAGAACATCTTTCGAAATGGTGATCTGTCCCGCTTTGGAACGGGCTTCGGCAACGGCGATGTACGTTTCTTTTTCAAAATTGGCGACACCTTTTACCGTTGCGACCAGATTCGGGATCAGGTCCATTCTGCGTTGGTACACATTTTCAACCTGTGACCAGGCTGCATTGACGGACTCCTGACTCTGAACCAGACCATTGTACTGACTCACGCCCCAGAAAATACCAATGACTGCCACGATGGCGACAATTGCAAGACAACCAACAGCTTTTCCCATTTTTGTGACTCCTTAATCCTGAAAATATATGCTTTTGTTCGAACTCTGCTCGTCCGGGAACATTTTTCTTCAAAAAACGTTATTTTTATTGATAAGTGTTTTAAAGGAGGATAACGATGAGAAATCCAGGAACTGCCGCCGTGCTCAGTTTTTTAATTCCGGGCGTGGGGCAGATTTACAATGGCAAAATTCTGCGTGGTATTTTCTGGCTGATCATTACACCCGGACTGTGGATCGGTTCCGGTGGAACTCTAGGTTGGATCTGCCACATCATTTCTGCGTACACCGCTTTCTCTTTCGCAGAACGGAATCCGCTGCGAAGCCAGGTCGCTTAGAAAGAAGCGCGCTTGTGGTGAGGGCGACTTCGCCCGCCTGCGCTCCTTACCGCTGATAAACTGCTGTATCCGGATGGTAATTTTTCCAATCGAACCAGTAGTCCATCAAGATCGAGATTTTGCGCAATTGGTTTCCTGCCAGCGGTCCGGAAATCGCTTTGCCTTCAAAGTTCCATTCGCTTCCTGTGTTTACATCCAGGAAGGTCGGTGAAGCGGGATTGCTCTTCACGTACAAATCTAAAATATTTTCACCAACCTGCGTTCCAAAAGCGCGAACGGTTAAATCGTCTTCAGCGAGAAGAATAAGCAGCGGGACATTTCCCACGGAGTCAATAATTGCACGATTCTTTTTTAACGATGCAAACGGATAGGCTTTTGCTTTTCCATTCACCTCTATCCCGACGATCAAGTCGCGCGGTTTCAGCGGATCATTTTCAGACTGCTTCGTGACAACAGGAAGTTTTGCAATATGCTCTTCCCAATTCGAAGGAACATAACCCTCTTTCTTTGCTATCTCAGGATCCGGCAACAATACGCGGGTACCTGGTTGTTCTTTCTTCCATAAATCAAACGAGATCTCTTCATAAGCCACCAACTTTAGCTTTTTCCCTTTGAGCGGTCCGTGCAATGCTTCACCGCTGACTTGCTGCCACCAGCTTCCCGTTTCCCGGTCGCGCATGATGAAGTTTTGATTGTTGATTCCGAAAAGCTCAAAATGCAATTCACGGCCATCCACCGTTGTCTCCCACACCAGACCGGTGTGACAGAGCGTTCAATACGTCGCAACGATCGGTTTGCCACCCACCCTATCCTGCACGAGATGATGGTAAGCCAGCAGACGAACCGGATACGCGACCGAATCTCCCTCCTGCGAAACTCCCAGCACCATGTCCTTTCCACCGATGAAATCTACTTCGCCTGCGTGCGCATAATTCGGATCCGGCAACGGACGGAACATCCACTGAAAATAATTTTGTTTCGCGAACCATGTTGTAACGGCTACAAGCAGCAGAAGCACCACCAGGACCGCTTTTCTCAAACGTCCGATCGCGGTTCGCCAGAACAGAACGCAAACAAACATGGCTCCAACAAGTAGGAGGATTGTGATGATGGGAGACCACGTCCGGAGATAGTAGGAAAGGGCGACACCTTCTGTGGTCTGAGACTTAAATGGCTGTATCAGATGAACCGGCGTGTAGACGAACGCCGTTGACAAGATGAAAATGCAAACCGCAAGGATCACTCCGGTCTTGTATTTCATCGTTTATTTCCTTCTAAGTGTTGGATGGTGGACTCCCCCTCCTTATGAAGGAGGGGGTTGGGGGG
>JBKKAT010000079.1:0-9425 GCA_046714535.1 Acidobacteriota bacterium
CCTCTAACGAACTCGGACAAGGACGCGGTGCCGTGAAAGTGGGTATTATCTGGACTCCCGGAGACAACATCAACCATCGCGTAGCTGAAGAAAGAACTGAATTGCCTTACACGATATATCCGGACGAAACGGTTGTTTTGCAATCCATCATTCATCCAGTGGGGCACAACAAACAGAAGTTACCAACCGGAAACTACCAGGTGTGGATTTCATTGATTCAGGAAAGCGGCTCCTGGTTTCATTCGAAACAAGATACTCCGCTAAAACTCAATGTCCACGTACCTTGATGAAACTCATTTTAGATTTCAGATCCTGGATTGCAGATTGAAATTGCCGATTTTAGATTGACAAAATCTTACTGAATGTAGCCGAGGCTGCGCAACATTTCGAGCATTTCCGGATCTTGCGGTGATTCCTTACCTTTCGTCGTCTTGCGAATTCCGTAGTCTGCGACGCTCGTAGCCGGCATATTCTTCACATAGCTTTCCACAAATGCTTCTTTTAAAATGCGTCCCGCAAATTGTTTAGACAGCGGTAATTTGCAGAGCCAGGCCAATGTCGGAGTAAGATCCAGTGGAGTTGCTTTTTCGATTCTAAAACCTTGCTTGACCTGTTTTCCATAAATAAAGAGAACACCTTTGGCGTTCACGGAATGGCCGCCGGGACGATCCTTCCGCGGATTTTCTGTTGCACCCGGATTCGGTTCTGCCCCATGATCGGATGCTACAATGAGAGTGGCATCGGAAGGGAGGTCTTTCAACAGTTCCCCCAGAAATGAATCGAGATAACGATAGATGCCGTCGATCAACCCTCGATCCCGCTCTAAATTCTCGGGCGGAACCTGGTATTTTTCCGGTTCCACCAAATCCCAGGCATAATGCTGAACTCCGTCCGGTCCCCGCAAATAAATGAGCTGTAAATCTACCGGGCGGCGCCGGTTAAGTTCCCTCGAAATGGCAAAGAGCGGCTGATCGATCAGATAGAACGTCTTAAATAAGGAGTAAGTTTTCCGTTCATTCCATGGTGCTTCTCGCAACATCTTCATTTGTTCTGTGGTTAAACGACTGCGCCGTTGTAAATCGTCATAAGGAAAACGAGATTTGGCGACCCAGTAAGGATGGAGGATTCTTGCCAGATTCAGCGGATAAAAATCAGAAAGTTGTTTTTTGAGTTCTTTCGGGTCTGCTGTCCAATAACGCTCATCTTCAAACAAGAATTCGGAGAATGCAGGGTTTGCATGATCGCTGATCAGATATGCGTTGACTTTTTCGGCAGGCCATGTGGCCCACCAACCAATTACACCCGTGGTCACACCATATTCATTCGCTACTTCCCATATGGCTTTCGTTTTTCGCGAATTCCCGCTCACCGGAATGATTTTGCCCGTTTCCAGTTTCTCTGAAAAAGCGGTAATGCCATGATCGTTTGGAAGCCTTCCTGTTGCGACACTGGTCCAAACGACCGGAGACGACGTGCTACCCATCGTTCCAAACTCGGGCATGCTCGCCCCTTGGGTGAGCAACGTCTTAAACGCGGGTGCTTCCCCTCTTTTGATGAGTGCGCCAAGCACTTTCCAGGACAGGCCGTCAATGCCAAGAAAGACGACTTTTGACCGCTTCTGTTCCGCACCGGCAGGAAGTACTGTAAAGAGTGCTAGTAAGGCAATCAGGATTCGAAATGAACAAGTTTTCATTTAGAGGATTCTAACATGCCTTACGATCTTCCGTTTAAGATAGAATCACATTCCGAGTATGGAACTTACTGAGAGTACTGTTAAGCGCAAAGCGCCCTTTTTTTTGTCGTTAGATTTTGTGCTGTTTCTGGCGGTTGTTGCAATCCATCTCTATCCGGTTTTCAAATTCCGGCATCCATGGATGTTGTCAGACGAATTTTGCTACCTTGCTACGGCCGCGTGGCTCGGAGGCCGCGATTGGTCTGGTGTAGTCGCAGGTAGTGCCTATTATTCCTTCGGATCCGCTGCTCTTTTAACTCCTTTTTTTCGTTACGGTTTTCCCGCTGAGTTCATTTATCAAGTGGCTCTCCTGATCAATGGTTTCCTGGGAGGTACCGTTTTTTTGTCGGCGCTTTATTGTGGCCGCCGCCTTGTCGAACATGCCAGCGTGTCGCGCGCAACGATTTCACTTGCGGCAGTCGCTATGGCCTTGTATCCCAGTCATCTTGCGTATTCGCATAGCGCTATGGCTGAGACGGCACTTACTGCGGCCTACTGGGGCACTTTCGCGTTGTCTTTTCGTATAGCGACCTGGGCCAATTCGCACACAGCACCTGCTTTATTTGGCGCAATCGTCGGATCGCTCTGGATGATTCATCGTAGAAGCGTTGCTGTAATCATTGCAGCCACCCTGGTGGTTTTTCTTGCCTGGCGACTGCGTCTTTGTAAGCGGCGGCCCGTTATCGCTTATCTTATGTCTCTCGGAATCTTGTTTACTTCAGCATTACTTCTGGACAACTATTTTGAGGCAAGTTTATGGCGAGGAAATTTGCTGCATTTTCGGTCGCACCTGTTTGATCTGCCTCGCGTAATATTTGGCGGAATTCGCGCTGCTCTAGGGCAGATCTTCTATCTTGGTGTTGCGACAAACCTCCTGGCCCTGATCGGTTTTTTTATCAGCGCGCAATTAGCCTGGATCGGGTTTTTCAAACGAAGATCACAGGACTACTCTAACTCCGGCGGTCAGCAGGATCGCCAGAGAATGATAGCCGTGATGTTCGCAACCACGGCAGCGCTATTTGCCTTTGGTCTTTCCGTATTCATCATGATCCGGGGCTACCGGTTTGATCATATAGTTTATGGTCGCTACAACGAAGCTTTCATTGGTCCTCTTGTTTTGCTTGCTTTGTTGGCCATTTCCGGGAAAATCCAAACCAGAGTCAAATTAATTGCAATTTCAGCGGCATTGCTCCTCATTTTGACAACCATACTTTTTTATTTTCAAGCGCAAGAGGTACTGGAACAAAGGGTGGGTTACTACACCACTATTATCGGACTGTTTCCCTACCGGACGGATGTTTGGACGATTCAAGTCCTGCCTACCCTGGCTAAAAGTCTGATTTTTTCAGCAATCATTTTCGCGTTGATCTGGCATCTGCCCCGCGCTGGCCTCGTCATCATTTCGGTTGCCTGGGGAATCATTGCCTTTTATGTGATCGCAAATCAGTTTGTTCCCGCAGCAGAGAGGTTACGGAACCCGCATCACATTACAAAATGGTTACGGAATCATGGTGTCCACAAGGGGATCTGTTTTTTGCGACACTCCAGAAGTGGTTTCCATCATCAGATGTATCAATGGTGGATGGATGATTTCTCACAAATTGAAGTAAAGAACCCTTATTCCCCCATGAATAATTGTCGTTACGCAATCGTTCACGCTTCTAAGCTGAACAATGTTCCATTACAGTCGGCTTTATTGGAAGCCGACCCGGAATGGTCTTACTCGCTGTGGGTTTATCCCGGTTCTGAAAAAGCGCGACTGGAAAAACAAGGTATACGCTTCCTGGATCCTTCCAGTGTCATGGCAACCAGTTCCAATCCTGGTTTAATGCCTGCCGATGAATACCGTTCGACGTTAACGCGCACAGATGGTGAGCACAATCTTTTGTTGAAACGCAGCATTCTCAGCGCCTTGATGCGCCGTCTAAGAATCAGCGATTCTATTGGGATCCGGGTAAAACATGAAGGGAAAAATATCACATGGCCCTCAACCGTGCGTGTTGGCGCCCGATGGTACAAACGCGGAAAAATAGGAGGACACGCGCTGGCCGAAGAGCGCGCCGATCTGCCTGACCTGCGTCCCGGAGAACAGACCGAATTGAAGCTGCTTCCTCGATCCGTGGATAAAGGGGCTTTACCTCCAGGTGATTACTCATTATTAATCGGTCTGGTGCAGGAAGGAATCACCTGGTTCTCCGCGCAGGGAGACAAGGATTTGGTGTTAGACGTAGTCATTGCGCCTTAAAGCGAATAACCACTGATGAACACAGATGAATTCAGCTAAATCTGTGTTTATCTGTGGTTTCATTCTTCAAGTCATAAAGATGAGAGCAACACATAATTTGCGAATTGTTTTTTGGGGTACGTACGACGTCGGGAAGCCCCGTGTGCGATTGTTAATTGCCGGTGCAAAACAAGCTGGAATGGAAGTGCGCGAATGCCATGTGGATGTTTGGCAAGGCATTTCAGACAAAACACAAATGAAATCTTTTTCGCAAAAATGTTTTCGATTGCTCAAGTGGTTCTGGGCCTATCCGAAACTCATCACGAAGTATCTGGTCATGCCGGCTCATGATGTAGTCATTGTTCCCTACATGGGGCAGGTTGATGTTCTTGTTCTATGGCTATTTTCCCGCTTACGCGGAGTTTGTGTCGCATGGGACGCTTTTTTTTCGCTTTACGACACGTTTGTCAATGATCGAAGCATGGTTCGCGCCGGGTCCCTTTCAGCGCGTTTATTGTACGCGCTCGAATGGCTGAGCTGCCGGGCCGTCGATCTGGTATTCCTCGATACCGGGGCACATGCGCGTTACTTCGAATCCACATTTCGATTGAAACCTTACAGCGTGAAACACATCTACGTGGGCGCAGAAACTGAAATATTTCAGAGCACAAAACAGGAGACCAGCGTTTCCAGAAATCCAGATGAACTGGAGATACTGTTTTATGGCCAGTTCATACCACTTCATGGAATAGAAACGATCATTCGCGCTGCCGCTCGCATACAGGAAAGTGGCCGAACGGTCCGTTGGATTGTTGCCGGTCAAGGGCAGGAACAAGCGCGAATCGATGCTTTGATAGAAGAATTGCAACTAGAAAATGTGGAACGCGTTTTGTGGATTCCTTATGAACAGTTGAACCAATGGATCGAGCGCGCTGATGTTTGTCTTGGAATTTTTGGAACTTCCGGCAAGGCAACCCGCGTGATTCCCAACAAAGTCTTTCAAATTCTTGCTGTAGGTCGTCCGCTGATTACCGCAGATACTCCTGCTATTCGGGAAATGTTGACGGACCGACCGGGAATCTGGCTCATTCCCGGTGGTGATTCTGACGCGCTTGCAAAAACAGTGATTGTGATCGCCGACAAAAAGATTCAAGAAGGAAGATTGCCTGATGTAAATGTGGAAGGCATTCGAATCGGCGCCTTCCGGGTTGGCGCTGATCTGGCATCCATGCTTGCCCAATCCGCGTTTCCTCCCCCTTATAAAGGGGGAGGTTAGGTGGGGGTTGTCCTTAAAAGGTAAAGAAGACAACCCCCCTCTAACGGCCCAAACACCCCCCCTTTAAAAGGAGGGAGAACTCGTTTGTCGAGCGATGCAAGTGATTGCCTATGCTATAATTTCCAACTCGAAAAAGTCTTTCTCCGGAACAGTCCAACCGTGAAACGCCGATTAGCACAAGGAACTGCCCTCTGGGTATTGATGTTCACGATTGTGAGCTGTGGTGAATCACGCAAGGGGCGTATAGATCTCGCAGCGATGCTCGATCGCGCAGAAATTCGGACCGAATTACCGCTAATTGATATTGGGACCGAAGCGGCTATGCCGCACCTCATTGAAGGTTGGTCTTACAACGAAAAGAACAAAACCAGAAAAGGGAATGAAACCTTCGTTTGGGGACTTGGCAAGCGGTCGATCGTGGAATTTTATTCGTCAACATCACGCGATCTTAACTTGAGGTTTAAATGTTTCCCCAAAGGCGCGGAACCTCAGCAGCTGACCTTTGTTCTCAACGGCAACAAACAGGGTACTGTCCCGCTAACACCCCCACCTTTATCAAAGGGTCGAAAGAAGTTATCCAATCGAATGGCGCCATACCGGCTTCAGCTCCAGGCAAACGCTGTTCAACCGGGAAATAACCGGTTGGAAATTCATTACAGCATTCCTGGAAAAGGGATCTATAAAGGAGGCAGGCAAATAGCGGTGCGCTGGGATTGGCTTCGTTTTGATTTCACCCATACAGAGGATGCCATCAAGAACACAACTGCTGGAATTTCGATCCCGTTCGGCAGCCAGATCGATTATTACTTGATGGTTCCTGAAAAGGCAGAACTTCGTATCAGCGGGCTTGAGCAACAGAATGCTAAACATGGAAAAGCGCAGATCGAAATTCAGCGGGAAGGTCAGGCTTCAAAGATAATCAGCAATTTGTCGATTCCTTCCAGATCCCGGCGAATTGAGATTAATACTGGTGCTCCAGCTCTGATGCGTCTTTCCATCGGAGCTGTGTGGACAGGACCGGATTCTGAGCGCTCAGGTGCCATGATTTTGCAAAAACCGGAACTTCGCTACGTCCAATCCGACAAACCTGCGATTTCGGAAGTGCCTGAGAAGGCGGTCTCTAAAAAAATGCAGACACCACCAAACATCGTGATCTACCTTGTGGATACACTTCGCAAAGACCGGCTTGGTTGCTATGGACATCGTTTACCGGTTTCTCCCACCATTGATTCCTTCGCTAAAGAGTCCATCATTTTTGATTCGGCCGTTGCCGACTCTTCCTGGACGCGAGCTTCGGTGGCCAGCCTTATGTCGGGACTTCCACCGCAAAGTCATGGAGTGAATAATCGTAATGACGCTCTTTCCGGTGATGTTTTGACTCTTGCCGAGACTCTTTCTGCCGCCGGTTATCACACCGTGGCATTTGTGGAAAACGGAAATGTTTCCGCTGAATTCGGTTTCGCCCAGGGTTTCGATGAATTCGTTTATCCGCTTCCGGACTATGGTCGCGTCTCGGACTGGATCAAGACTGCAGACCTGAAACGTCCTTTCTTTCTCTACATTCATACAGGAGAACCACACTCCCCCTACACGCCACCCGCCGCCTTGCGAAAACTTTATGCGCCTGAGGATTTTCCTGATGGTTTTGGCTCTATTGACCATCTCAAACGGTTGCGAGCAGAAAAACTCGACAATGAAAGCCAAATATCGTCCGGCATGCTTTCGCTTTATGATGCCGAAGTAGCCTGGGCTGATAAAAATTTCAAGGAGATTATCGGAGCGCTCAAAAGCCGTGGTTTATATCAAAACAGCCTTGTCGCCTTTACCGCGGATCATGGCGAAGAGTTCTATGAGCATCAAGGTTGGGAACATGGCGAAACATTGTATGGGGAAGTCATCAACATTCCATTTATTGTCAAACTTCCTTCTTCATTTCCGAATCCTGCTCATCGTCGCATCAAAGAATCTGTACAGCTGAAAGATTTGTTTCCTTCCATCATTGACGTCTGTTCCTGTTCCTCCGTTAAGCTTGAAGGACAGAAATTGTTTTCCGGCGAAACTCGCATCGAAAAGCAACCTGCGATCTCTTATTTGAATCTTGATGGCTATCGGGCTGAGGCGTGGACATTTCCGCCATGGAGATTGTCACACACATGGTTTCCGTCCGGAGGTGCTAATCGCGGACTATTCAATTTGAGCGTTGATCCTGCGGAAAAAGTGAATCTCGTTGATCAAAATCCGGTTCGGCTGGGATATCTTAAATCGTTAATTCGGCAGTCTACGCCTGTTCGTAAATATAAACCGGCAAACGCAGTGCCCAGCCAGGAAGTTCGCGAACATCTGAAAGCCCTCGGATACGTGCAATGACCTCAGATACTTTTGTCCAAATGGAGAACGCTGCAGATCTATATCTTGATCTGATGAAACGATGCCTTTTGAACTATGTGTACAGCGAAGCCGAAGAAACGGAAGGGAATCGTACGCTGAGAGTTCCGGAGAAAATCAAAATGCTCTGGACCGGCATTCTTGTGAATGTATTTGGTGCGAAAGAGGCCCGGTACTCGCGCCGGAACAGACATTTTGATGAGAATAGCCGTGCCATCGGGAAGGATTGGCCAAGGTTTGCTCATACGATGATTGGGGGAAAACGACTCGATAATATTCGCTTTTGCATAGAGGACGTGCTGAAAAACAATATCCGTGGCGATTTTGTTGAAACAGGAGTTTGGCGTGGCGGCGCCACCATTTTTATGCGTGCGGTCCTGAAGGCATACGGCATCACAGACCGCACCGTATGGGTAGCCGATTCCTTTGAAGGTCTGCCGCCTCCCGACCCGCAGAAATACACTCAGGATAAGGGAGATATTCACTTCACGTATGAAGATATCAAAATTTCACTGCCACAGGTGCAAGAAAATTTTCGTCGCTATGGTCTGCTCGATGATCAGGTAAAGTTTCTGCAAGGTTGGTTTAAAGATACGCTTCCTGTTTCGCCGATTCAGAATTTAGCCGTGTTGCGGGTGGACTGTGATATGTACGGATCGACGATGGATGTCTTAACCAACCTGTATCCGAAATTGTCAGCAGGCGGCTACGTGATTGTGGATGATTATGGCGCAATCGATAAGTGCCGTGAGGCCGTAGAAACCTACCGAAAGCAGAACAACATAACGGATCCAATCCATAAAATTGATTGGACTGGAGTTTACTGGCAACGACATTCCGGTTCTCCGGAGTAGTGCGTTCGCCGAACAATATTGTCCTTCGGGATGGCGGCTTACTCGCGGAGGTATCGGTTCCGCAGCCTTGTTCACGAGTACCCGGGGCGTTGACTGAACCAGGTTAGAACTGGATTTGTTAATTCCTTGGCGTCCTGGCCATTTATATTATGTTTCACTTACATTATGTTTGGAGAACATAATGTTATAGACTCATAATAGTGAAGCAAAGATTTCTGAATCGCAAGGCCGAGTTGAAGGCAATTGAGGGCCAGGCGGGAAGAGGAGTCTTCGGGTACATCACGGGCAGAAGAAGAATCGGTAAGTCCGCTCTTCTGATCGAAGCCTGCCGGAAATTCGGTGGAATGTACCATCAGGCGATCGAAGGGACTTCACAATCTCAGCTGGAACATCTCGCTTTCGAGTTGAAAGATAAACTGCCTTCATTCCGCGAAGTCACCCCAAGGAATTGGAATGAATTTTTCTACCTCTTAACCCGGTCACCACTTCCCCCGTTGCTTGCATTCGACGAGTTCCCTTACTGGGTTTCGGCGGAGCCCGCTCTTGTCAGCATTCTGCAAAAGTGGATTGATCTCGAGCTCCCCAAACAGAAGACTCTTCTTTTAATTTCAGGATCGTCACAGTCGATGCTCCACTCTTACTTTTTGAAAGATACGGCTCCTCTTTATGGCCGGGCCAGGCTTCATTTGGATTTACCGCCGCTGAGCTATCGCTGGTTTTGCAGGTCTGCCGGCATTCGCACCGGCAGTCCGGTATCTTTCGAGAAATTCAGCCTCGTAGGAGGAGTTCCGTATTACTGGCAACTGATGCCGGGAGGAGCGGCGGTGAACATTGCAGACGAAGTATTTTTTAAACCGTCCGCTTTACTGTCGGAGGAGCCGCGACATCTGTTACATGAGGAAGGGATTGCCGGAAACGTGCCTAAGGCGATCCTGGACATGGTAGGCCGGGGTG
>JBKKAT010000080.1:0-3198 GCA_046714535.1 Acidobacteriota bacterium
ATATGACCCTTAAGAAACCAAGCGCAATCGACCTGTTTTGTGGAGCAGGTGGACTCACAACTGGATTAAAGGCAGCTGGATTCTCAGTACTTGCAGGGTTTGAGCTTAATGAAACTGCGGCAGCCACCTACAAGCTAAATCATAAAAAATCAAGACTTTTTATTGGCGACCTCTCTAAAATAGATCCTAAAGAAGTTATGGATAGTTTGAGATTAAAACACGGTGAATTAGATCTCCTCGCAGGCTGCCCCCCATGTCAAGGTTTCTCTACCCACAAAACACGCAACAGATCCAGCTCGGTAGAGGACATACGAAACGACTTAGTCTTCGAAGTATTACGTTACATAAAAGTTTTTTTACCAAAAACCATCATGTTGGAAAACGTGCCAGGTCTAGCCAAAGACCAACGCATGTCAAAACTTAAAGCCGAGCTTAAAGCGCTTGGCTATGTAATAGATGACAATACTGTAAAAGTTCTGGACGCTGCTGACTTTGGTGTGCCACAACGCCGAAAGCGTATGATTCTGCAAGCCTCACTTTTCGGCATTATCAATGACCCTGAAAAGATAAAAATCAGAGCAACGGTAAAGCAAACAATTGGCGCATTACTTTTACCTGGCTTTTCAGGTGACGAACTTCACGACCTACCTGTTTCGAGAAGCAAAAAAGTATCAACGATAATCGAAAACGTTCCTGCCGATGGTGGATCAAGAAGCGACCTCCCACTTGAGCTTTGGCTACCATGCCATATCAAACGACCGGGCTCTTACAAAGACGTATATGGGCGGATGTCTTGGGATGACGTAGCACCAACAATCACTGGCGGTTGCACCAACCCTTCTAAAGGGCGATTTATCCACCCGGATCAGAATCGATCAATTACACTTCGAGAAGCCGCCTTGCTTCAGACTTTCCCCAAAGACTACAAGTTTTCGCTTAAACGAGGGAAAGATTACGCCGCGCTAATGATAGGTAACGCGCTTCCGCCCTTGTTGATTAAGGCCCACGCAAAAAAATATATACAGCATTTAAAGTCGGTTGAAACAGGGAACGTAAAATGACCAAGCGCTTTGTAATGAAGTTTGACCCCAAGACTATCGAGCACTTGGGGGTTCGAATGTACTCTACGCTTCCTCCTGCTCTTGCTGAATTGATTTCTAACGCATATGACGCAGATGCATCTGAGGTAAAAATAAACCTCACCGAGACTGCGTCAGGTCCATCTTCTATCAGTGTTACAGACGACGGGCACGGGATGAGTGCCCTCGACATTCAGGAAAAATTTCTGGTCATTGGCAGAAATCGCCGACAGAAAGAAGGTGATGAGCCCACCACACGATTCAAGCGGCTCGCCACTGGTAAAAAAGGCCTGGGAAAACTTGCACTTTTTGGACTATCAAAACACATAACCATCGACACGATTAAGGACGGACTGCGGAACCGGTTTAGCTTGGACTGGGACACGCTTATGACGTCTGAGGGTGAGTACTCGCCCACTCGTGAAATTAACAACCAAAAAACCACTCGCGCCTCCGGCACTACTATTAAGCTTGCGAAACTAAAGCGTCAATCAAGCTTCGACATTGAAGCGCTGGCTGATAGCTTGTCTAAGATATTTATTTCCGACACTACCTTTAGCATCATCTTAAATAAAGGCACGGAGCGTGCTATCGTCAATGAACAGCGGCGATACAAACACTTTAATAAAGAGTTTGAGTGGGACCTGGACGACTATATAGAAGATGATTCTAAATACAAGGATGTAATTGGGAAGCTCTTTACCGCTGAAACTCCGATTCGCCCTAACTCTGGATTGCGCGGCATATCTATTTTTTCGCGCGGAAAACTTGTCAATGCGCCCGAGTTTTTTTCAAGCAGCACTTCTAGCCACTTCTACCAGTATCTTACTGGCTGGATTCGAGCTGACTTTATTGATGAACTTGACGAGGACGTAATCTCGACGAATCGTCAATCCATTAATTGGGACAACATTGAGATGGCGGAGTTTCGGGAATTCCTTTCCGAAACCATTTCCAAAGTTAATAATAGCTGGCGTGAAAAGAGAAGAGCAAAGAAGGGTACCACGATCAAAGAGGCCACCGGCATCGACACTGAGAAGTGGATGTCTACCATGCCCCAAAAAGTCAGGGAGCAAACCTCCATAATTCTTGACACTCTGAACAATGATGAATCTATAACGAAGTACGTCCCCATCGTTGAAGCGCTACACGAACTAATACCAGAATACCCGCAACTGCATTGGCGGCATCTGCATTCGGTACTTAGAGATCGCGTTCGTAGCTATTATGAAAATCAACAATATGGAGATGCGGCTGACCAAGGGGTTAAAATCTACTTTGAAACCATAAGAAATATCTCTGGCCTTAAGCTCGATGGCGCAGAATTAATAGGTAAAGCCTTTGGAACACGACCACCCGTAATTCAAGTTGCGGATGTAGATACCGATTCTGGAGATAATATTCAGAAAGGGCAGGATCAGTTATCCAGAGGACTTTTCATGGGGTTTAGAAACCCTTTGAATCATTCCCCCATTGACACGCTCGTCCCCGCTACATTCTCAGAGGTAGACTGCTTAGATATCCTCAGCCTAACCTCGTATTTGGTCACTCGGATAGAGGCCGTAAAGAAGTCGATTGAAGAGGAGTGAGCAATCCTCCCCTAAAGGTCAATCATAAGCGGGCGCTCGGAACGTCAGAGGCACAGATATGGATTCGAACCCCTTCAAGCTTCCATCTGGTCCGCTCTAGGCCGCAAAAAAACGGGGATCTAGCAATTTGCGCGGGGCATGCTGCGGCCTATGGCGGTCCTGATCTTGCCCTAAATATGCCCTAAACCCTTCCGCCCATTATCAGCCCTGACCGGCAACAAACGGCCCAGAGTGTGTCAAAACCCTTGTTAGCCGCTTCCATCCGGAATGTTTTGCCCTACTCAGCCCAGGTCAGACATCAGTTGCTCAGATTCAGTATACAATTCCGGCGATCAGCAGGCACGCCGACAGAGTGGGCTAGAGGCTAGAAATCTGGGGGGTGGATGATTGCAGGCAACGTTTCATATCTTTGTCCGGTTTGTGGATACTCCGGGCTTGAAGAGCCTCCATACGACGACGTTGGTTGCTCTTCGTTTGGCATCTGCTGAACGAGCCCCATGAAAGACAGGACACCGTTTCCCCCTTACGAT
>JBKKAT010000081.1:0-3376 GCA_046714535.1 Acidobacteriota bacterium
TAAAATACCACCTAGTCGCTCAAATGTTAGACCGCTGTCCATGGCAATAGGAAAGAAGAGTGGCATAGTAGCAAATTTACCATACGCTCACATTGATCTTAACAAGGACAAAGTTTTAAATGCCAGATCTTTTTCGTTAAAAAATTTATCCACCGACGCACAAAAACTGCTAATTAATCTCAGGGATATAGACTTCAACAAGATTAAAATATCAACAAATAATAACACCGTGAGAATAGCTTACAAAAACTCCCTAATAAGAAATGGCTCATCAATAAACATGGAGTCTGACTTCACCGTCACTAAAGATCAAATCAAAGATATTGTTGTCTCACTGTTGATGGTTGACAGCATTCATTCCGCTTATTATTACTCAAAGCTAGAGGTATTCAAGGCCAACTTACTCATATCGAAATTGATATCAGAAAATGCGATTTCCAGATTCGAAAAGGTTGACATATTTGAACATACCGAAGACAAGTATTTTTGGTGGAATGGATTGGACAATGATGAAATGCTTTATATAGGAAGAAGAAGCAGCACCAGATACGGACGCTGGTTTTCCTGTTTAGATATAAATCCATTTGATATGCTTGAACTATACATCGCCATGGAATTCCTCAAAGAGACGAAATTAAGCGATCGAATTACATTCGATAAAGAGATTGCTTATCTTGCAAACAATATATACACCAATAGAGAAGAAAACAATCTAATTGATGCCTCTATTGGGAAAGCTCTTGTAGCCCTAGATCCAAGCCTGCTATTAGTTATTATTCCATTTACTGATAAGTCTTGCCACGATGAGATAACAAGAACTGCGGCAAAAGAATACAGTGGGTCATTAGCTACTGAGAATATTATCCACAGGTTCAAAAACAAGAACACTGAAATGTTTTTTGATGGGTTTACTTTGCACAGATTAGATAGTTACAGCGTCTACTTAAATACCAATTTTGGCATTGCCCACATTCTATCTCCTTATTATAGATTTAGCATAATTTCAGAGGATAAGAGCAAAATTGGAATATTAAAATCAATTGCCAGTCATGATTCCACATTTCGCAGGGTGCTACAAAATGACCTTTCAGAATCACCATACACCCCGTAAAGGAATTATTACTTTTTTTTCCAACAAATGTACAATGAGAAATAAAGATAGAAGGAAGAATTGTGAAAAGCAAAGGTACCTACATCTTAGATGGCAAAACCCCCGTGGTTTGCGAGGACTACCAGGAATGGGCCATTTGGCTGGGTACGACTGACAGGACAGTTGACCTTACACGCGTTGCCAACGTCGAGATCAGCACCGTCTGTATTGGCATAGACCTCAGCGATAACCAACCGCCCAGGTTATTCGAAACCATGATGTCCATGATCGAAGATGATCAAATGGATCCTCTGCTCGCAGACGCCATGAAACACCAGTTCGCAAATCGCATTGAAAGGGCCTGCACCTGGGATGAGGCCCAACTCATGCACAATGAATGCATCGATCGGGTCAAAAAAGCCTTCTCCGCAGCAGAAAGAAACCTGTCGCGAAAGTCCCAGCACGACAACGATTCTGGCAACCCTCAGCCTTGATCGGACGAAAGCCACCTCCTGGCGCGCCTGCCACGCTGGCACCTAGCCTTCTACGGAAATCGCCCGGATCTAACCTAAAGCCTGGGTCATAGGAAAAGCTCAAGATCCCTTCGAGCCCAGCCTGTGTCCTTGTCCTTAGCGATTGCTCAGCTCAGTACCCGGACTGAATTTTTTACGCATGTCCTCACCCACGTACCGCCACAAATGGCTGGCAGCAAGCTTACTCATTGATTTCTCCAAACTCCCAGTGGCTTCTTTGGCCATACCCTTCAGGAATTTACCGCCATACGCTTGCGCCAAGACGTGGACGGCATCATCAACGCTTAATTTGGCGATACTCAGATAATCTGGCACGCCACCCCTATCAATGAAACCACCCGTATTCAGCGACATCCCAAGCAGTCTATTCAAATTCTGGGGGTGTCGAAAAGCGCCTCGAATATCGCTCATGACTTTTTCAGAAAGCTTTTTCAGGTACTTTTCGGCCACGGGAAGGCAAAGCACGCTGGGGAAGTTCCCAGCCTTACCGTTCGCAGAAATCCGTTCAACCACGGGCAGAAAGCTTGCCTCGTCCGAATTATTGCTGACATGAAACAAGATCTCGGCGGAGAGTCGAATATTTTGCAACGTTTCAAAGTCAGGTTTTAACGAGGGGGGAGCAAGCTGCTCGGCAAGATTGAAAATGTCGTCGTGAACCGCAATTTTACTCTCGACATTCAGCGCACCCGTCGACAGATCCGCCATCATGCCGTCTTCAATGCCCGTGTAGTAACGTCTCAAGGTCATCAAGAGTGTGTTGAAAGCGCTCTCTCGTTCAGGAGATGACTCGCTAGGAAGGAGTTCCCTTAAGCCTTCAAGCGATTTTTTCAGCGTGGTAATTTCTGTGTCCTTGTTCCAGGGCAAACCCATGTCTTTGTAGGCAGAAACCAAACCAAGGAGTTGTTTGTCCTGTTCCGTGACCAACGAACGCCTCAGATCGAATGCCAATTCCATGGTCAGGGAAGATCCCATTACCTTGCGGTAAGCAGAATCAAAATGAGTATTATCGCCTGTGCAATACTCATCCAGGAAATCCTTGAACGGGTATTGCTCACGCAACAAAGCAAGGCTTTCCTCTTGGGTCAGGGAGCACTGCGCAATGACGTTGGGTTTGACCAAGAAAGGCCTCATGTCCTCCAGCGGTTTACGCACATCAATCAACTGTTCACGGTAATGCTTCTGCGCAGAATACAAGGCATCCGTTAAAAAAGACTTGAGGACGTCTTTTCTGGAAAACGCCGTGAACAAGCGTGCTTTCGCATCTTGCCTCATGGATTCCGGAAAAAATTCGATGAACCCCTGCATCGCAAAGATGGGGTAAGCATCCTTCCAATACCCTATAAACTCATGCGGCTTATCATCCTTGCTCTGAGCTTCCTTGGTCATCACCAGATGTTTCTGGCTATAAGCATCAATGATCACGCGAGGGAAGTGCCCTTTAGCGGCAGCCTCCTCGATCTTGAACAACAGCGCTTGCGGATCAAAAACAGGTGTCTTGGCGCAAAGCAACTGAAGGATCTCGGAATCCAACATGTTTCTTCGCTGCGTGGCGATTTCGGCGCGGTTCTCTTCGGGTACCAGGCCCACAACGAGCTTGACCAGTCTGGCGTGGCTTTCTTTCGCGATCTCGGCGGGGTGCACAAAAAGCACATTGTCCAGAAGCCATACAATCGTTCTGTCAGCTTCGCGTCGATACAGGTCTTCCGGAGACGTCAGCCACATTTTGGTGAAGCTGATGCACTCCTGATAAAAC
>JBKKAT010000082.1:0-7286 GCA_046714535.1 Acidobacteriota bacterium
GCGGAAGCGCGGTGAGATAGATGATCTGGATAGATTTTCCCAAGAGGTTCTGAACCATGAAGGCCACCTCAATGCCGGTGATGTTATCCAGCAATAACACATCCATGAGGATCAGATCGGGCTGTTGAATCTTGACTGACTCAAGAGCCTCCTGTCCGCTCCTCGCAATGCCAGTGACGACATGCCCATTCCTTGTGAGGATTTCTTTTAGATCTGTAGCGACAATAAGGTCATCTTCCACAACCAGAATCCGGGCCAAGCAAACCTCACTTGTTTCGGACCTGACCTCCGTAGATTCCCTGATATCTTGGACAATCAGGCCTAATAACGTAAAGGAGATTCAGCGAAGAAAAGACGCGCTTTCGCCGTAAAGCTTTCTTAGGAGAGCTAATTTATCTTAATCCACTAGAATCGTCTGTTCGCTAGCGAACAAATTGTGGGAGAAACATCGCATCGACATCTTGTTTTGCGATGAAGTAGCATTCACAGGCAAGGGCTTCGATTTTTTTGCGATCCTTGATTTTGATCGCTCCTCTGTTCATCTGAATCATTCCCGCTTTCTCCATGGCTCCAAGCGCAAGCGTAATCGAAACACGTCTTGTTCCCAGCATCATCGCCAGGAATTCATGTGTATAAGGACACAGTCCATTCTTTCTGCGGTCCTGCGTAGATAAAAGCCAGCGTGCAATTCGCACTTTTACTTTATGAAACCTGTTGCAGATGACCGATTGTGCAACCTGAAGGAGAACATTTTGGAGGTAACGAAGGATCAACGAACGAAAGGCTATATTCTTGGAGAAGAAATCTTGCATGAAGCTGAAGGGAATTTGTTGCGCTTTCCCTCCGCATTGGACCATCATAAGGTAAGGAACCATCGCACGACCAAGAAGGGCAGCAGCACCAGCAACCCCTTCGTTTCCAATCATTCCGGTTTCTACTGTTTCTCCTTCCTTTGTTTGAGAAATGATTGAAATGATCGCATCGACCGGAAAATAAAGGTGAGTAACCGGTTGTTGGGGTTCGAGTAAGACCTGGTGGAGCTTAAGTTCAACTGTCTTCAACTTCGACTTAAGCAGGGCTGCATCTTGCAGAGGTAGAGCTGTGAACAAGCGGTTTTTCAAAGGGACTTTCTTTTGCATCTATAGAAATTTTACGCGTAGTTTTACGGAATTACCAGTACCTCTCACTTCATTCCGAATCGCTTCCCGCAATGCGTATTCTTCCGCGATTTTTTTTGTGCACTATTTTCCCAGGATTCCTGAAACCAGCATGACTAAGCCGGGAATATTACCTGCAAAATGAGCAATGATTCCGGGCCAGGTATTTCGCAAATGCTGAGCGACAAATGGCAATGCCAGCGAGCCCGGTAGAAGCTGAATTTGCTGCCAGGGCATAAATAGATGAAAAGCATTCCAGAGCAATCCATGGATGAGCCAGGTCCATTTCCCGTGAACGAGCTCCTGGCGCGGCAGAATGTAACCACGCCACCAGAATTCTTCTCCCAGAACGTTACAGGCAAAAAATCCAAGCATGCCGGCCAGGATCAACCAGTTGTTTTTCAGAGGCATTTCCATAAAATAGTTCGGATCTTCTGCGAACATTCGGACCAATATTTTGGGTTCCGGAAAAAAATCTGCGACCCATGTGTAGGTAAAGGAGAGAAGGAGGCTGGAGCCAAACATGAAAATCGTTAACCCGATCGTCCAAATCCAATCGGCCGGCCGCATCGGATTCAATCGAAAGCGTTCCCGAAATGCCTGCCAATTCCAGGGATGGCCTTCCTTTCGATAAAAACGTAAAGAGAGCAGAAACAAAAGCAGAAGAGGCGCACCCAATGCCACAAGAAAAGTGATGAACAGACGCACACCCATGAGGTCCATTAAGGGAACCAATCCCCAGAACATCAAAGTCATCAATAGAAACGGAAGACCAAAAAATAGCAGGCTTCGCGGAAAAGGTAATGGGGGGATCGATTTACCATTCATTTGCCAGAAGTCCACTCATCCACTTATTTTGTAAGTTCATCACCTTTGTGTTGACACTGAACACACTTTACAATATTCAATGGTTTAATCAACCGAAAGAAGTGCCAAAGCAATGAGTAATGAGAAATGAGATAGTGTATTCGAGTCTCATCATTCATTGCTCATTACTTTGAACGAAAAAGGATATAGGATGCATTCAATCAGAATCTTGTTCGTTATTTCTCTGCTCCTCTTGAGCAGTTTCTCTTTTGCGGACTGGCCTTCGTGGCGAGGTCCGAATCAAAACGGTGTTTCTGCGGAAAAAGGCCTGATCTCACAATGGTCAGTGGACGGTGAAAATCTCATCTGGAGAGCGGACTTCGTGGGACGTTCCACTCCTGTGGTGATGAATGGTCGAGTCTATGTGATCGGCCGGACCGGCCAGGGAATCACAATGCAAGAGCATATCGCCTCATATGATGCAAAAGATGGGCGCAAAATCTGGGAAAAGAAGTTCAATGTTTACCACTCTACCGTTCCTTTTACCCGCGTAGGCTGGGCGAACCTGGTGGGGGATCCGGAAACGGGAAATGTTTATGCACATGGCGTCGGCGGTTTACTGATCTGCCTGAACAAAGATGGAAAAGAAGTATGGATGCATTCTTTAACGGAGGAATACGGACATCTTTCCGGTTATGGCGGCCGCACAGATACTCCGATAGTGGATGAAGATCTTCTCGTTATGGGCTTCGTCAGTTCCAGTTGGGGGGATCAGGTTCCACCCCGCCACAGGTTCTTTGGCTTCGATAAACGCACAGGAGAATTGCGTTATATAACCACACCAGGCGGCGCTGTATATGACTTCAACGTTTATTCCACACCGGTTGTGTCTGTGATTAACGGCGAGCGTCTGCTGATTGGTGGCAATGCCGATGGGGGAATCTACGCAATTAAAGTTCGAACCGGCGAAAAGGTCTGGGGATTTATGTTGAGTAAACGCGGAATCAACTCTTCTGTCGTGGTGGATGGAACAACTGTATATGCCACTCATAGCGAAGAAAATGTTGATGAAGCTACGATGGGACGCCTGGTTGCCATTGATGCCACCGGCAAAGGGGACATCACAAAGACGCATGAGCGTTGGCGTTATACGGTTGAAGCCGGATATCCGTCTCCCGCCATTCACAATGGAACCCTCTACGTGGTGGATAACTCCGCGAATCTCTACGCGGTCGATGCAAAGACCGGATCCCTCCAGTGGAAACAGAATCTCGGCACGGTGGGTAAAGGTTCTCCGGTTGTCGCGGATGGAAAAATTTATGCAACCGAAGTCAACGGCACGCTCGCAATTCTGCAGCCGGGCCCGCAGGGAGCAAAAGTTCTTGATTCAGAAAGAATAAAGGTCAAAGGTGCGCGAGCCGCGGAGATCTATGGTTCCCCTGCAATCGCTTATGGAAGAATCTATTTCACAACAGAAGAAGGAGTCTACTGTATCGGCGACAAGAAGGCGAAATTCAAAGCGGCGCCTGCGAGAATGACTCCCGGGGCCGGCGAACAGCCCGCGGATAAAGGCGCCGTTCCTGCTTTTTTACAGGTTGTACCGGCCGATGTCACTTTCAAACCAGGTGAAACGGGGCAATTTCGGGTGCGAGCTTTTAATGACAAGGGACAATACTTGCGTGACGTCGGAGGAGCCTGGACCGCTGGAAATCTCGGAACAATCGATAACTCCGGAAAATTCGTAGCGGCGGCCAAGGGGACACACGCAGGAGTGCTAACCGCGGAAGCTGCGGGTCTGAAGGCATCCGCGCGCGTTCGTGTTATTCCGGATTTGCCCATTCAAGAAGATTTTGAGGCGATGGAACTGGAGAAGAGTCCACTATACTGGATCGGATCCACGGGCAAGTTTTTTGTCCGCGACAAAGGTGGGAAAAAAGTGCTTGTGAAAACGGTTCTCGAAAGAGGTTTGCAGACCACCGATGTCTACATCGGCCCTCCAACCTGGAGCAATTACACAATGCAAGCGGACGTTCTGGGAACGAAAAACAAGCGACGTCTTCCGGATATGGGAATCATTGCATCCGGATATAAAGTCAGCATGATGGGAAATCATCAGCGGTTGCAACTCGTTTCCTGGGATTCAGAACTTCGGATCAATCAAACCATTCCCTTCAAATGGAATCCTGATGTATGGTACACGTTAAAATTGAGGGTGGACGCGACCGGCAACAAAGGAATTTTGCGCGCGAAAGTGTGGCCCACCGCGGAAAAAGAACCGGATCAATGGACCATTGAGGCGGAAGATCCGCTTCCCATCCGGTCCGGCAGCGCAGGAATCTATGGATTTTCCAATGCAGAAATTTACTACGACAATATTAAAATCACGAAAGAGTAACTTATGAAATTAAAATATTCTCTATTGATTTTGCTTCTTCTTTCTTTAACAGCTTTTTCACAACAACCCGAGGTTACGATGTTCGGAGGGTCTCCCTCCCGCAATATGGTTTCTACTGAAAAGAATCTTCCCGAATCCTGGGATGTAAAATCCGGCAAGAACATCAAATGGAGCGCCAAGCTCGGATCGCAAAGTTATGCAGGGCCAATCATCGCCAGGGGTAAAGTATTTGTCGGAACGAATAACGAAGGCCTGCGCAATCCCAAACTGACCGGGGATCGCGGTAACCTCATGGCATTCAACGAAGCCGATGGAAAATTTTTATGGCAGTCTGCACATCCTAAACTTTCGGCCGGGCGCGTGAATGACTGGCCTTTGCAAGGAATCTGCTCAACACCGGCGATCGATGGGGACCGGTTGTATTACGTTTCCAATCGCGCGGAAGTCGTTTGCGCGGATACAGAAGGATTTCTGGACAAGGAAAATGACGGTCCTTTCACGGAAGAAACGGATAAAAGCGAGACCGATGCAGACTTCGTTTGGAAATACGACATGATCGAAGAGATGGACGTTTTTCCGCATAACCTCGCTTCCAGTTCTCCTTTGATTGTAGGTGATCTCATCTTTGTTATCTCCGGCAACGGAGTCGATGAGGGACACATCAACATCCCTTCCCCACAAGCTCCGAGTTTTGTTGCGATAAACAAGAAAACCGGAGCGCTGGTCTGGGAAGACTCTTCTCCCGGTGAAAAGATTTTGCACGGACAGTGGTCCAATCCTTCCTATGGCGTGATCGGTGGGAAACCCATGGTTCTCTTTGCTGCAGGCAGCGGCTGGGTTTATGCATTCGAACCTCAAACGGGCAAACCTTTGTGGCAATTCGATCTGAATCCAAAAGATGCGGAGTGGGAACTGGGCGGAAGCGGCACTCGCAATTATGTGATCGCCTCTCCGGTGGTTTACAACAATCGAGTTTATATCGGAGTGGGTCAGGATCCGGAACATGGCGAAGCTCCCGGACACCTGTATTCGATTGATCCAACTGTGGGCGAAGGAGACATCACTGCTAAAGCGGTAGTCTGGCATCTAGGGGTCGACAAATTCAATCGCACACTTTCGACCGTAGCCGTACATGAAGGGTTGGTGTACGCGGCGGATCTCAGCGGAAATCTGTACTGCATCGATGAAAAAACCGGACAAATCTACTGGACCTATGAAGCATTCGCCGCCATCTGGGGCTCCCCCTTCGTAGCAGATGGAAAAGTTTATCTGGGAGATGAAGATGGCGATGTAGCGATTCTGAAAACCGGAAAGACCAAACAGCTGATCGCCGAAATCAATATGGGAACCGCCGTTTATACTACTCCGGTGGCGCATAATGGTGTTCTGTACATTGTTTCCAGAGAAAGTCTGTTCGCAATTCACAAAGCTCCCTGATTCGGAGGGCGGGCCTCCCTGCCCGCCACAATTGAGGTGTATGGATGTTGAGAAAGTTCTCTTTGTTCGTAGCTTTCTTCCTCGCTTTTTCCGTTTTTGCCGATGAAAAGACTGAAGAGTTTTGGAATGCGGTAAGAAAGGGAGACCTGGAAAAAGTAAAACTCTTTCTTGCAGAAGGCGTCGATGTAAACGCGAAGAACCGTTACGGAGCAACAGCTCTATCTTTCGCGGCGGATAAGGGCCACGTCGAGATTGCTAAATTGTTGATCGATAAGGGCGCAGACGTAAACGTTAAAGACACTTTCTATGGATCGACGCCCCTGGTCTGGGCGACATTCAATAATCACGCCGATATGGTAGTCCTCCTGCTGGAAAAAGGAGCAAACGATCCAGCGGATGCGCTCGGCGCCGCGATTTCAAATAAAGATTCTGCAATTGTGAAAGTGATTCTCGAAAAAGGAAAACTGACGCCAGAGCAATTGAGTGAGGCCCTGGAATTCGCAAAGCAGTCGCAGGATCAAACGATTGTTGATGCTTTGAAACAAGCAGGAGCAAAAGAGGCCAAACACCTTGCAGTTCCAGATGAAATTTTGAAAAGTTACGCGGGAACCTTCCGCAATGAATCAGGAAATGAAGTGACTGTGATCATCCAGGACAAAAACCTGGTATTGCAAAGCGCAGGCGCGGATCCGCTTCCCTTGCCGGCCGTGGATAATACGACGTTTAAGTCGGGCGGTTTCTCCATTACTTTTTTTTCCAAAGAAAACAAAGTTGCTGGATTTAATGTCCAACGTCCTAATGGAACGACCGGTGTTTACCATCGCATTGACCCTGGTGATACCGCTGCAGCACCGCTACCCGAGCCGGCTATAGCGGAAACTGCATCTGCAGCAGCGCCGCCTGTTTCTTCGTTCAGTGTGAAGACCGGTGGGAATTGGCCCTCTTTTCGCGGCTTGAATGCAACGGGAATAGCGGATGGTGAAAATCCTCCCACAAAATGGGATGGTGAAAAATCGGTCAACATTCGCTGGAAAACTCCAGTTCCTGGCATGGGTCATTCCAGCCCTGTCGTTTGGGGAAATAGAGTTTTTCTGACAACGGCAGTCAGCAGTGACCCCGGCTCGAAATTGCGTCACGGGCTTTATGGCGATGTTGCTCCGGACAAGGATTTATCAAAGCACACGTGGAAAGTTTATTGTTTAGATAAACAAACCGGAAAAATTTTGTGGGAACGAGTCGTAGCAAACGCAGTTCCCGAAGTAAAGAGGCATCCAAAATCCACTCAAGCAAATTCTACACCGGCAACTGACGGCAAAAATCTCGCAGTGCTGACAGGCAACGGAGAATTGCTGGTTTATGACCTACAGGGAAACCTGCGTTGGAAGAAAGATCTCGGCGTTCTGAATTCCGGATGGTTTTACGATCCCGACTATGAATGGGGATACGGCAGCTCACCGATTCTTTATAAAAACCTTGTGATCGTACAATGC
>JBKKAT010000083.1:0-6403 GCA_046714535.1 Acidobacteriota bacterium
GTATAGAGCTGAACCCGCGTCTTCATCCCCTTCACCGAGCCGAGATCGAGCGGCAAGAAATCAAAAAAGAGTGTTCGATCTGTTTGAGTAGCCAGCGATAGCATTTTACCGCGCATTTTTTCGGGTAAGGTTTTGTGAATGAACTCAAGATTCGTCGTCTTACCACATAAGCCCGGGCCGTAGTAAACGACCTTTGCAGTCAGCTCGCGTGTGGCATAGTTAAACAGTACCATGTCATTTAGCCTCGTTTCACTTTAATTCGAATCGTGGCCCCTTCAAAGCCAAAATTCATTCTCAGTTGATTCTCCAGATATCGCATATGGGAGAAATGCAAATAGGAACCGGCATTCGTAAACAACACAAACATAGGCGGCCGTATTCCTGCCTGTGTAATATACTTCAACTTGATCGGTTTTCCTTTATACGATCCCAGGTAACGATTTGCCAGCGCCTTATCAAAAAAGGCATTCAACTCGCCAGTAGAAACCCTCTGCGTATAGGACTCAAAAACTTTTTGCAGCGCCGGAAAAACCTTCCGAACATTCTGGCCGGTCTTTGCAGAGAGGTACAAGCGCGGCGCGTAACTGATAAATTTTAGTTTGGATTCACATCCATTTCAAGGGATTTCCGTTTTTCCGCATTCAACAAGTCCATTTTATTCAGCAAAAGCAGGACCCCTTTGCCCGCATCCCGCGCGTATCCCGCGATGACTGCATCCTGATGGGTGACTCCTTCGAGACCATCGATCATGAGACAAACGATATCAGATCGTTCTAACGATTTGCGCGCGTGAATGACCGCCAGTTTATCCGGAACAGTTTTGGTTTGACCTTTTTTGCGAATTCCGGCCGTATCGATAAAACGGTAAAGTTGTCCTTCTTCCACTATTTCCAAATCGACGGTATCGCGCGTTGTGCCGGGAATCTCGCTCGTCACGAGCCGTTCTTCTCCCAGCAAACGGTTCAAGAAGGTGCTTTTCCCCGCGTTCGGCTTACCCAGAATCACGACCGATACCCCTTTTTCCGGCTCTAATTCTGTAGAGGGAAGCAGTTGAAAATGCTCATTCACAGCATCCAGTACCTCGTCCACATTCAGACCATGTTCGGCGGAAACCGCGAATGTACCTTTAAAACCGAATTCGTGAAATTCAGAGGCAACCCGGTCTGCAGAGGAAGGAGTGTCGCTTTTGTTTACCAGTAGAAAGACAGGGCGGTCGGCCCTGCGCAAAAAGACAGCGATTTCCTGATCCCTGGCGGTGATCCCTTCCTGTCCGTCCACAACAAACAGGATCAAATCAGCGTCCTGGATTGCTTTTTTGGCCTGATCCGAAATGAGTCTGGAAATGTCATCTTCATCCCCCTGCATTCCTCCCGTATCCACAATTCGGAAATTTCGTCCCAGCCATTCCGCCTTTTCAATGCGCCGGTCGCGCGTCATTCCCGGTTCGCGCGAAACAAGCGCACGGCGTCTTCCTACAATTCGATTAAATAGAGTGGACTTTCCTACATTCGCGCGCCCCACGATTGCCACCAGGGGCGCCTCTATTTGAGGGGTCATTGGTAACGCAGAGGTCCTTATTACGGCTCGCCCGTATTTCGCTCCAAGATCACTACGGAAATCTGACGTGAGCGAACTTTTTTATCTCCCAGCGTAAATCTCACGGTGTAATTTCCTTCGGTTTCATAAACATGGTCGGTAAAAAATTCAGTCTTGATCTTTGTCTGTGCAGTATGAGGATCGCAGTTCGGTTTCTCGCTCGATTTCGCGCCATCGCCAAAGTCCCATTCCTCTTGCAAACAATAAAGGTCTTTGTCATTTTCATCCGGAACCTCCAGCAATCCACGAAAGGAGACACGCAAAGGCCGGAATCCTTGTCGTGGAGCAGCGGTGATCGTCAATCTCACACCAGGAGAAGTAGTTGTGGAGCCCTGCGATGCACTCCTGCCGCTACAACCGGCCACTGTTAGAACGAGAAGTACTGCGCAAAATAATTTCTTCATGGTGAGAGTTTAACGCAAAGGCGCAAAGACGCCAAGAACTTAACACAGGGGCACAGAGCCACAGAGTTCAGAGTTTCTTATGAGCTCAACATGATTCACTCTGTGCCTTTGTGTCTCTGTGTTAAGTAAATCTTTTTCTTGGCGACCTGGCGTCTTGGCGGTTTCCTCAAAAGCCGGGAGTGGTTATCTCTTTGCGATCGATTTTCGGAGAATATTTTTTCACAGCGTTTTCGATATCGGAAGCCTTACCAATCAGCACAAAGACAAGATTGTCCAGCGGAAAGTATTCGCGGATCACCCGTTTTGCATCGGCCAGTGTCATTGCGTTTAACATTTTGTACAGGTTACTAACCTCAGACGAATCCAGGCCGAAAAGTTCCCATTCTGCTATCACGTATGCGAGTTGATTTGTGGTTTCCATCTGCAAGGGATATTGTCCTTTAATGTAATTCTTTGCAGAATCCAGATCCTGTTGCGTAATTCCTTTTTCATGCAGTCTCCGGATAACTTCCAGAGTTAGATCGATCGCTTTTACCGTTGTTTCATTGCTGGTAGAAGACTCGATAGAAAAGTGGCCACGAACTTTGCGGTTCTCAAACCAGGAATTGGCACCGTACGTCAACCCGGAATTAATCCGGAGCTCCGAATTCAACATCGATGTATATCTGCCACCAAAAAGTGTGTTCAACACGCGGATGAAGACACGGTCCGGATTTGTGCGCCACGACCCGATATTTCCGATTCTGTAAAAGGTTTGGGGCGAGTCCGGTTTATTAATCAAAAGCAGTTTTTTATGTGGAACAGGCGGCGGCTCGGGAAGTTTTGATGAAGGCACAGGTTGATTCATCCATCCTTCAAAACGTGACTGGAGAAGACTCTCCATTTCTGCCGTCTTAAAATCGCCCACGACAGCCAGAAACATGTTTCCCGGTTTGTAAAACGTTTTATAATGGACCACGGCATCGTCGCGAACCAGAGCGGCCAAAGTTTTTTCATCACCATCCACCGAACGCCCGTAAAGATGTTTCCCGAAAAGATAGGAAGCGTAGTAATAGTCGAGCACGTTACTTGCCTCATCTTTGGCGGCTTTGATTTCATCGATGCGCTGCCGGGACAACTTCTCAAATTCCTCTTTGGGGAAAACGGGGTTGAGGAGAATATCAGACAGCAGATCCACTCCCTGAATGAGATCCTTCTTTAGAAATTCAGCGCTCAATGAACAGTAATCATAGTCAGCAGATTCATTGAGCAAACCACCAATGAAATCGAGCTGGCTGGAGATTTGATCAGCATTGCGCATTTTTGTGCCCTTTCGAAGCATTCCAATCGTCAGGGCGCTAATCCCCTCCTTTCCTGGAGGATCGACCACGGCACCGGAACGCAAGAGGAACTGAAAGCTCACAATCGGCACTTCCTTCTGTTCCATCAAAAGCAAAGTGAGACCATTCTTGAGCGTTTCCTTTTTGTATTCGGGAAAACGAAGCTGCGGATCCTCAGCAAAAAGAGAAGCAGCGTAGAAGATGAGAAGCCCAAAAAATATTCGTTTCATGATTTATGGCGTTGCGTGCTGCGGTTCTTCCTCTGCGGTTGGAATTAGAGTTACAACGGTGCGATTCTTCTCCACCAAATAGCTGTTCGCGACACGTTTGACATCCTCGGCTGTTATTTTTCCGTACGACTCTCCGGCTGTTAACAACTTCCTGTAATCGCCGAAGAACAATTCATATGTCCCCAGAGCATCTGCTTTGCCGTTGATCGTTTTCATATTTCTGTAAAAGCTTGCAAGCAGGATATTTTTTGCTTTTTCGATCTCGGCCGTGGAAACTCCTCCCGATTGAATTTTCTTGAGTTCATCGTAGAGTGCCGTCTCGACTTTCTGAGGCTTGACGTTCTGCTTCGGTTGAGCGTAGAGAATTAGCAATGTTGGATCAAACGCGAATGGGACACCGCCACCAACATCAATCGCAATCTGATCTTTATCCACCAGGCGTTGATAGAGCCGGGAACTTTGCCCGTCAAACAAGATTGTCTGAAAAACTTGCAACGCGTAGAAATCGGCATGCGAAGTTTGGGGAACGTGATAAGCGAACATCAGGATCGGAAGCTGGGCAAATTTGTTCACGTACGAACGTCTTTCTCCCAGTTGTTCGGGCTCACGGGTCTTCACTGGCGGAGGAACTTCCCGCGCAGGAATCTTTTCCAGATATTTTTTTGCTAAAGAGTGTATCTCCTCGCCCGTTACATCACCCACAACAACGATGGTCGCGTTTTTAGGAGAGTAGCCCATTCGAAAATGAGCTTTCAACTCTTCGATTGTCCAGCTTTCAATGTCCGGCATCCAGCCGAGAACCGGCCACTGATAAGGGTGCGCGAGGAACGCATTCGACCACAATTGTTCATTGACGATTCCGAAATTATCTGCATCCACGGATTGTCGCCGTTCGGATGCTACGACGCCTCTTTCCGATTCGATCATTTTCGGATCAAAATTCAGATTTTCGATCCGATCGGCTTCCATATCAAAAATCAGTTCCATCGCGGTTCGCGGAAACCAATTCTGGTACACAGTTACGTCTCGATTTGTATAAGCGTTATTGCTTCCCCCCGCGGCTTCCATAACCACATCAAACTGTTTGGGGCCATATTTTTTTGCGCCATTAAACATCATGTGTTCGAAATAATGAGAAATCCCTGTGGTTCCCGGCCGTTCATTGCGCGATCCAACCCGGTAGAAAATGTACATGGCAATATTGGGTATCGAATGATCCTCTTGAACAAGAATCTTCAGGCCATTCTGGAGCTGATACGTTTTAATGTCAGCAACTCGGCCAAAAACGAAAACCGGAGTGAAACAAAACACCAGGAAAGAAAACAATAAATGCCTTTTAATCATCTGATTTAAGACTTCCCATCACTGATTATAGATGGGTTTTAACCGGTAGTGGCATAGCATTCGCCAAATTAGCTACACGCGCATTCATTGTTGTGAAATCCTTTCCGGTCTGGTATTTTCCTTTTGTAGATCACCTATGGGTTCAGTCACTCCGTGAACCAATTGGTTATCATTTATCTGTTCGGGACAATGATTGCCAATCTTCGGGGGACAATCCTTCTTCGGCCCAAAAAGATTTCTCGCGGGGTTGTTCGCCCTATATGCGTTAACAATTCTAACCGCGCCGCCCTTCGGTCTCATATTTCTCCTTTGCAGTCTCTTCGCCCACAAACCGGAGAAAGCCAGCCAGGCTTGTCCTATGTTACGCTAATGCGGATGAGTAAAATTGCGCTTCTGCCTGATGAAGTTGTAAATAAAATCGCGGCAGGAGAAATTATTGAACGTCCGGTCTCGATCGTAAAAGAGCTGATTGAGAATTCGCTGGATGCGGGTGCCACAGAGATCCGCATTGAAATCGAACGTGGTGGGAAGCAGCTCATCCGTGTTTCGGATGACGGTTCCGGAATCGCAGCGGATCAGGCATTGCTTGCTTTTGAGCGACACGCCACAAGCAAAATCCAATGTTCGG
This sequence comes from Acidobacteriota bacterium, assembly GCA_046714535.1. Lineage (GTDB taxonomy): Bacteria > Acidobacteriota > HRBIN11 > JAKEFK01 > JAKEFK01 > JAKEFK01. The sequence continues at coordinate 5,522 of JBKKAT010000083.1, forward strand.
ACGATCTCCATCAGATCGCAACAATGGGGTTTCGAGGGGAAGCGCTGGCTTCCATCGCCGCGGTCTCACAGGTGCAACTCAAGACGCAGCGCGAAGATGAATCTGCGGGTGTCAGCCTATTTATTGTTGGAGGCAAATGCCAAAGCGAGCAACCGGCCGCTTTACCACATGGAACCATCTTCGAAGCCCGCAATCTCTTTTTCAATACACCGGCCCGTAAGAAATTTCTGAAAACCGATGGAACAGAAGCTTCGGCGATCACACATATGGTGCAGGCATTTGCGATGGCTCATCCGCAAATCTCGTTTTTTCTGCATCAAGACCAGCGTGAAACTCTCAATTGTCCCAAAACAGCAACGCTCCGCGAACGAATTTATCAGATTTTTGGAGCAGAAATCCTGGAACAACTGGTGGAGCTGAACGAAACCCTCTACCATTTTCATCTGACCGGTTTTGTCAGCAGCACCGGTGCGATGAAAACAAACAAGAATTATCAATATTTTTTCATCAACCGTAGACTGGTAAAGGATAAGGTTCTTTCCAATTCAATCTATGTCGCTTACCGGGTATACGCGGAAACCGGACAATATCCTGTTGCATTCCTCTTTCTTGACATGCCTGCCACAATGGTGGATGTAAACGTCCATCCTGCAAAGTATGAAGTGCGGTTTCTTCAGCAAAATCTTGTTCAGAAAGGAATCATCGATTCAATCCAAAGGTTGTTGAATCAATCGAGACCGCTTCCGAATTTTCAACTTTCGCCGAACCCTTATATTCCAAAGTATTCAGCGCCTGAGTTGAATTTACAGGGGGAACCGTCTGCCATTGATCCTTTCCTGAATGCTCCGAATGCATCGGGTCTTGCTATGCCCGCTCCGGTCC
>JBKKAT010000084.1:0-7692 GCA_046714535.1 Acidobacteriota bacterium
GCTTTAGCCCGCGCTCGCCCTGGTGTAGAATCGCAGCCATGTTCAGGGGAGCGGGCATTCTACTACTGATTCTTGCGCTTACATGCTGCAATCAAACTACAACCAAACCTGTCTCGCAGGATCCAAATCCCCTCCCTGCAGACGCGCTAACCATTCCCATTAGCGGTAAACAAGGGGGCAGAATTGTAACCGCAACCATCAGCGAACCGGACAGCTTTAATCCCATTGTCGCCTACGGAGATGACGCGCAAGCGCTGAATCAGATCATGGGAGCAGGATTAACGCGACTCAACCTGAAGACGCAACAGCCGGAACCAGCCCTGGCAAAATCGTGGGACTCGAGTGTAGATCAACTTACCTGGACGTTTCACCTCCGCCAAAAATTGAAGTGGTCTGACGGCAAACCGTTTACTGCTGACGATGTCTTATTCACCATGAAAATCGTGAATGATCCGGCCATCGTTTCCGGCGTTCAGGATGTTCTGACGATCAATGGGAAAAGAATTCAATGGAGCCGCAAGGATGACTTCACGGTGATTGCCAAGTTGCCTTCTCTGTACGCGCCCTTCCTGCGTTTTATTGATGGAGGAACCATTCCCATTCTCCCGAAACACAAATGGCAAAAGATCTATGAACAGGGAAAATTTGCAGAAGCCATGCAGTTAGACATGAATCCCGATGACTACGTCTGCATGGGCGCCTTCCGGTTAAAGAAATTCAAACCTGCAGAAAGAATTGTACTCTCCCGAAATCCTTATTACTGGAAAAAGGACCGTGAGGGAAACCGGCTCCCTTATCTTGATGAAATCACATTTTTGATTTTAGCGAGCCAGGATCAACTTTTGTTGCGACTGCAAAAGGGCGAAATCGATACTTATCAGAGCCTGCGGCCTCAAGACGTGGAAGGAATTCGCAAAGCAAATACAGTAGATCTCATACGCCTGGGATCGTCGTATCAGAACGAACAATTCTTTTTTAATCAAAACGGTGGAAAGAACCCCAAAACCGGGAAGTTCTATTTAGCGCCCGTGAAACGCTCGTGGTTTACCGATACAAACTTCCGGAAGGCGACTTCTCACGCAATTGATCGAAACGCGATCGCTCAAAATGCGATGTATGGCCATGGTTCCCCTGTTTATGGAGCTGAATCGCCTGCAAACAATCTCTGGTACTGCGATAAAGTTGCAAAATATCCGCACGATCCCGAAAAGTCGCTGGAGCTTTTGCGTTCCTCCGGGTTCGTGCAAAAAAAGGATTCCGGAAAACTACAGTTGTACGATCGAAAGGGAAACGCAGTTCGTTTCACCTTAAACACAAATGCCGGAAACACAATCCGGAATGCACAATGCGGATTGATCATGAGCGATCTGGCAAAAATTGGAATTCCGTTATCCTGCGCCCCTCTGGATTTTGGAACTCTTGTGGAACGGGTAACATCGAGCTTCGAGTATGATGCGGCGCTGTTGAGTTTGAGCCATGATGACGTTGATCCTACTTCTGTGATGAATATGTGGTTGAGTAGCGGAACGTTGCATTTTTGGTGGCCACAGCAAAAAACGCCTTCGACCGCCTGGGAAAAAAGAATCGATGAGCTCATGCAACTTCAGGTGGCTACATTCGACTATCAGAAACGAAAAGTCTATTACGATGAAGTTCAGCAAATCCTGGCCGAAGAACAGCCCATCATTTTCACAGCGAATCAGTTTTTACACGCTTGCGCGAAAAAGTCTATCGGCAATCTTCACCCCGTGGTCGCGCGGCATCGCACTCTCTGGAATGCGGATGAGCTTTACTGGAAGAATTAAGTTTTAGGAAGACGAACAAACCACGCGGCGAAGCCTAACGTGATCACCACTACGGCCAGCAAGTAAAAAATTGCCGCATAGGAGCCGGTTATCGCGAGGCATTGAGCAAGAATGATCGGACCAACGGCTGATGCAAGTACCGTTAACGTTTGCGCAGAGCCCTGAATCTGGCCCAGGTGAGTTCTGCCGTAAACGCGGCTCCAGAAAGAGAAAAAAATCACTATCACAAAACCGCCGGCCAGTCCCATAACGAGAGCGTAAAGAACAACGTGCGTTTGCGTTTTTACATGAGGGAGTGCCAGAAGTGAAGCGGCCAGCAGGGCCATGGCTGTAGCCATCAGCCGGTTGATCTTCCATTTTTCTGTGAGCCATCCACCCAGAAAATTTCCAATGAGCGCTGTCAACGCTGTAATTACAAGCGTTCGATGGTATGTGGATGCGTCGAAACCGCGCTCGCCAAGAATCGATTCATTAAAAAGCGCGATGCCTGAAGCAATCAATCCGTAGATCGAACTGGAAAGGGCGAATATCCAGAATGCGGGCGTGGATAACGCCTGACGCAAAGTGTAACTGTTCTGCGGTCCCCGGGAATCTGCTTCCCTCTGCATTTCCCGGTCATTTGCCAATCCACTGGCTTCGGGTGAACGGCGCACAAATAACCAGGCTGCCGGCGCAAGAACCAAAACCAACGAGTATCCAATCAAACTCCATGCATAGCGCCATCCATCGTTGAGTACCAGCGAGCCTACGACCGGGAACGCAATCATGAAACCAATGCTTAGAAGCACCGTATAGACTGCCATCGCGAGAGTTAATCTGCGAACAAACCATTGACCAACAATCGTTATACTGACAACTGAAAGAGCGCTTTGTCCGAAACCTCGTGTGAGCGCAATCAACACTGTCATCATCATGATTCCATGTATTCCACTCATCACCAGAACGACGATTCCCAGGACCAGAGAGACCAGAGTCAAAATTGTTCTGCTGCCAAAACGGTCGATGAAGCGTCCGATGCCAATGGCGAAAAGCGAACCAAGAAGCGTTGCCCATAAATTCATCTGCGCAAACACAATACGGTCTAGCTGCAAATCTTTCAGTAAAGGCTCCGTAATCAAGCCGAGCCCTTGTGTCCTGCCGGGTAAAGTGCCGACCATCGCGAGCGCAGCAATGACTAAATTAATCCAGCCATAGTAAAACGAGGAACGACCAGGATGGATGGAATCAACAGCTATGGATTTCATGTCTTAAGATACGACCGGCTTGCGCAGCAAGTTTCTAATGGTTTTGTAAAGGAAAAGAGAAGCAACTGCCGCCGAAAACAGCAGCCCAGCCCATCGGAGAATTCCGCCTGCAAAAATGATCGTTGCGTTAAAGAAAATAAAATAAAGAAATGCATGCCAGGTGATCGTAACGATTGCAGGACGATTCCGGTACTTTTCGATTCCGCGCCACCACCAGATCACATCCGCGATCCACCCAATCATCAGTACAAAGTTGACGTATAACCCTCCACCCCAGTAAAGGCCGTAAACTTCAGAAGTTTGCCGTGCTGTTTCCAGATAGGCCGACTGATGGCTCCAATTGTGAAAAAAATGATACGCGCAAATGATATGGGCCAGAAGACCAGCGCAGGCAATGGTCCAGAAAGTTCTTGCAGCGACATCCCGGCGCGGCCTTCTCTGCCCAAAAAAGAAAAGAACGACAGCGCATGCGTATCCGGCAAGAGCTACCCACACTGTGGCGCGAGTTAGAAGTTCAGAGACAGGCATATAACACACTTAAGTTAACGAAATTTTAGGTCCAGATTCCATAGGGTTGGTACAGGAAGGACAGAATCCGTGCTGAATCCACTGTGCGGACCAAAATGCCGGCTAAAGCCGGCGACCCAAAATGCCGGCTGAAGCCGGCGGTCATTTTGGTAAAAGGCGGGACACGACAAAGAACAGGACGATCACGGCAATCACAAGAGCGATCCAAAAAATGATGCCGGGATTGCTTGTCGCTTTTTCGCGGATGCCCGGTTCGCGCAGTTTTTCTTCCCGACCCGGGTGAACAACTGTTTTTTCAGCTTGCAGCATTTGTTGAGCGACAAGCTCTATATCGTAGCGCGGGACAGCAGCATCGGGATTGCCGTAATAGAGATAAAATCCTGACGGCTTCGGTGTGGTGAAAATCACTCGACTGACCGGGTAGTGTAATTCGAACCGCTGTAGATGGACCGGTGGATTCTCACCATTGTCGGTTTCCAGAATCAAAGTATCTGTTTGAGGCGGCTGAGTTAGAGCCAGACAAAACCGCTGAGGACCGTTCCCTGCAGCCTTTATCCACTCCCCTGATGCGAGAGCCCTTTCCTGACTGTTGCCTCTTACATCAGGATGGTTTTCGTACAGGCGCACGCTACGCTTGAAAACCAATGTTTGAGATGTGCAGAATAGTTCCCGAATCGGAAGAGAGGGAAACGGAAGTTTCAATATCCATCTACTGATCTTCGGATTTTCCGGATCATTTGCACCAGTTACAGCAGGTTCAACCTTTCCGGCAGCGGATGTGTTTTCGAGCAGGTAAGGAAACTGACCATTGTTTTGAACCAGACGCAAATCCGAAAAATCCCGGTTGGAATGCGAAAGGATCTCCAGGTCCAGATCAAACTGCTGAACTCCGGACTTCTCAACCCTGATTTCCTTTCTGTATCTCCACGCCGCCACATCCAACGATGGCGCCATGGTGCTCTCTTCTGAATGCAAGAGGCTGATGTTCAAAAAGAATCCGAGCAATAACAAGCCCGCGCCAGACTTTTTCACAGCTTCTCCGCGCCGGGCGGCTCGAACGAAACATAGCGTTGATACAAATAGGACGCGAGAATCAAAACGACAGCCACGCCCACAAGAGCGCCAACTCTATACAGTTGATTTAAGTTGGCGAGATCGTGGAAAAAGAGTTTCAGAAGAGTGATCCCGAGCAACAAAAGGCTCCCGTACCTTGCAGCACGAATTCCTTTGCGAATTCCCGCAATCAAAAGTCCGAAAGCAAAGAGGGCCCATGCAATGGAATAAGTCATATCCCGGGCAAAGCTGCCCGAAGAATCAAATGCAATATAATAATCCGCAATTTCGATATTCATCAGTAAGAACGCAAGCAGCGTCCCCATCGCGTACAGGATCGGCTGAACGTTGATAGGACCTATCTTGTTTCCAGGCGAATTCATCAAACGCCCCCCGATCATCAACGCTACAATCACAATTCCATAAGTGTACAGATACCAGTTGAAGATTCGATAGGAGCTGCGCGGATGTATTAGAAAAAAATCAGGATTGATCAGGCCGAGGAAAGCCACAGCAAGCAAAGATGCTCCAACGAGTTTTAGTCCGGGGTGCGGAATCCGGTGGAACAACCACAACAGAGCGGCGCCTTCCAGCGCCCAGCCGATCAGAACCCATTCCCTTTCAAATTGGACGGGAAAGATCAACGTAACAAAGAAAAGCGCCACGCCTCCAAACCACGCAAGCTGCGAATTTCGCGAAGCACTATCTTCAGGTAAAACGCGCAGTCTTTGAATCAAACCGAGAAATGCCGGAATGCTGAAAAGCAGCGGGAGCACACCCATGTAGGAATTCGGAAAAGCCGCAAAGACGAGACGATAGATGAGATAAAAATGCAAGGGACCAGCGAGAGCCGCAGTTGCCCAGGGAAGAATTCGCTGCTGTTGGTCTCTTTGCAACATGTAAGGAAATACTATGAAGATCCCAGAAAACAACAGATACCAGCAAAGAGGAACCAGCGCGAAAGCAGGCTGAAAACGAACGTTCTGCCACATATATTGCAAAGCAACAGCGCACAACATCGCGACCGTGGACAGATTATCCATTCGCAGCATGCGACAGAGACCTATCAGGAGAATTACAAGAACGAGTCCTAATGCAAACACGGGCGTGGGGCTTTGCAACGGTAAACGGAGCACCGAAAGAATCAGCAACAAAAAGGGAAGAATCGCAGCGAGTGCCGGGATTTGCGCCTGCGACACGCGGGAAGATGGTAGTTCAAACGCGAACTTCTTTCTGAAGTAGAGTCCGACAACAAAAAAGACAACGGCAAATACTGCTGTGACAATCAAGAACTCAGGTAGATCGACCACGCTTGCCGGCATTTGAAAGAGCCAGACAAGGATTGTCGCCATGGAAATGAGAAGCGCAGCAACAATGGAAAGCATTCCGGCGGTGATCAACGCAAATCCGATGGCGACAAAATTAATCAACATCACAGCGAACCAGAAACCGGTGCTCATCTCCGTTAACTTGAAAACGGGGATCATGGCAAGGATCAGTGCCAGGGGGGCAAACAGGTGATCCCACCATTTCGGAGCCGTTTCAGAGTGCAATCGTTGTAAAACGAGAGGAAACGCAGTGTGAAGAAACGCAAATACAAAATAGGAACCGAGTCCCCAGTAAAGAAGATCAGTCGATATGTATCGAACGGTCCAGCTCGAAAGAATGATGAACACAAATATTCCACCAATTCGGTGAACCACGGAAAGTGAAGGGCGTCGCAGCGCAAGAACCATCAGGCAAAGATCGCTGAAAAAAGCGAAAGTAAACAGGATTCCCGGACGGGATCCCAGACTACGCATCGCCAGCAGATAGCTGAGAAAGCAGAGTGTAACAAATGGCATCAGGATGGCTGAAGCTGTGTAAGCGTTTGAATATCTCCTGGTTTGTATCGAGGCAATAAATGTTGCGAGGAAGAGGGCATCAAACGTAAAGAATATCCACATTGCTGTGAATACTTTCGAAACCATAAAGAATTTTACGACCCAGCCGATCTGCATCAGAACGGTTCCGGCGGCAGCAAGAACCGTGAGAAATGACCAACGTTTTTTCAGAGCGACCAGAACCAATCCGGCATCGAGGAATGCAATGTATCCAAAAAGTCCGAGTGGACGGTCGACTCCGGTCGAAAGTAGAGGAGGTGTAAGAAAACCACCCAGCAATCCGAGTATGGCAACAACCCTCGCGTCCAGACGAACTGCCAGCAAAAAGGCAGTCGCTGTTGTAAGAATCATTAATAGAAATGACGTTGCGTTGCTGATGAAGCCATAAAAAGCGTGAGCCGCAAAAATATCGGCATACAAAATCACGATAGCGGTTGCGCAAAGCGTATGTGATGTCACTTTATATTCTTTTGCGGAAAAGCGCACACCGGTGACGAGCAAGCCTGCGCCAAGCAGAAATCCAATGGCAACGCGTAGTTGGGGACTGATGAGATTGTTGTCAATGGAGTACTTCACAAAAAACGCAACACCCAGGAACAGAGCAAAACCCCCGATCCAGGCAAAAAGATTTACCCCCATGAAGCGCTCCCAGTTGATCTGCGGAAATGCGGAAACAGATTCTAGTGGAGGCGCTTGCGTTTCGTAGGCTTGTGACTCAAAAATCGGCTGAGGTTCTGCAGTCTCCTCTACCTTTGGAGTAACGGGAAGTGGGGGCGGCACAGGTGGCTTCACAACAACCGGTTGCGGGATGATGACTTGTGGTTCGGCGACAACAGGAGGCCTTTGCAACTTCGCGAGGGTCGTTTCGAGTTGCCCTAACCGATCAAAAATTTCGTCTGCTTCTCGCTTCGTGCCGCGAATCGCACGAATGGCCCAGATTGGAAATACGATAAAAAACAGAACAGCCCAGGCAAACAACATCAAGAAGAGTAGCGCTTCCATGAGCTAGATACGATCGTATCATCAAGCTGAAAAACTCCCGAATCACACCCGCGCAGCCTAGCTCTTTTTAACAGAAGCAAACGAAGAGAACAAAGATAAAATAGATCTTTATTTTTGGTTTTCGTTTTCTTTGTTTCCTTTGTTATCTTTTGTTCAAGAAAATGCCGTTCATTGATT
>JBKKAT010000085.1:0-4954 GCA_046714535.1 Acidobacteriota bacterium
CGTTGGATAATAATTTTCCATGCCTGCTGAGGTAATGAGAAATACAGTTGTGTCTGAAGGGAATTGCGCAAGTAATTCTTCGATCTCTTGATCGATGGACTGGTAAATAGTCCGTAACGAAGTCATCATTTCTGCATCAGGAAAACTGGATGCTTTTCCAGATTCGGGAACGTATTTCCAAAATTGATGACCGGCTGTGTGCGATTCCCCAAAAGAGGCAACAACAAGATCAAAACTTTCCTGTTTCAGCAAATGCCGGAGCAGAACTCCCTTTCTTTTCACACGCTCGATCAGCTTGCGATACATCACAACATCCTGATCGAACGTAGAGTACCAATCGATTTCGGTCTTGATTTGTGGCCCGAAAATCTTTCGGACTTCCGACAGGATCCCTTGCGGCTCAGCAACCGGACCAAATGCCGGCTCATGAGTTGACCAGTTGGAAATTTGTATTCCATCTAATCCGGGAATCGGATACATTTCCTGCGCATCGATGATTGCTACCTTCTTATCGCGTCCGCGAAGATGAAACCAGAACGGATTTGCTTTTGCATCCTTCGATGTTTTCAGTTCCAGATGATAGGTTCCAGGCTTCAATTGGCGGAAATCATAGTAGCCGGTTTGATCGCGGGAAAGGCCGCTGAATATCGACACCCAGATGCCATGCTCGATCATCAGATCCGATCCGACAGTCGTTCCCCACGATCCGTTTTGCATGAAACGGGAAAAAGTCGGCAAATGGCCTTCTCGGACCCAATGCTGAATCAAACGAACATCTCCAGCATCAATCGCAAGGATTACTAACGGCGCATTCTTTCTACTCATGGATCTAATTTAACGCAAAGGCGCAAAGTCGCGAAGAACCTGTTCATAAATAGTTATGAATCTGTCTACGGACTTTTCTTCTGTCAAGTGATTTAGAGCAAACTCGTGCGCCGCCCGGCCGGTCTCTGGATTTTCGAATCCTTTAAGTATTGAAGCAGCAAGATCCTCAGCATTTCCCGGTTCAACCAAATAACCTGTTTCACCATCACGAATCATTTCCGGGAGACCTCCAATCCTGGAAGCGACAACAACGCTTCCATTCATCATTCCTTCCATCGCCGCGATGGGTAGAGGTTCGGGCCACACGGATGGGATCACTTGAACCCGGGCCGTTGCGAAACGCTGCTGCACTTCTTCAGGAGTGATGTGGCCCATAAACGTAACGCAAGAATCCAGATGAAGTTCCTGCTTCATGCGTTCCAGTCTCTTCCGTTCCGGACCATCCCCTGCAATTACAAGCTGATCATTCATACACTTCTGTTTCACGATTCCAAAAGCCTTCAGCAAAATATCGCAACCTTTCTCCTTCACGAGGCGTCCGGCAAAAACAACCTGCGGAGTAGGGGACTTCTCCGGAATCTTCTCTTGAATCGCGACTCCGGGCCAGTTCACATGCGTGGCCGGCACACCTTCAGCCATTAGCCGAACACGAACGGCCTCGCTGACCGCCACAACCAGTTCGAAAACTCCTTGCCAGCGGCGTTGCATTTTCATTTGAGCCATCAGCGGAATCCAGTCACGCAGCGGAAGACAGCCAGTCCTAAGGCAGATTCGGCCCGCCGGATAAAAACACGTGCTGTTGTCCGGTAGCATCTTTGTTCCAATCGGGCAAATCGAACGATACCAGACAGCGTAATAAATCGATGGAATATTTTGCAGCAGTGGAAGGATCGATGGAGAAAGCTGGGTCAGATAAATGTTTGCCTGAACGACATCCGGACGAAAATCCTCCAGGACCTTCTTTAAAGATTGATACGCCCATCGATTGTAGGATTGAAGGAGAGTGCGAAAGCTTGAAACAGTCCCAAAGCATTCGTAATCCGAAACAGTCTGCTTCTTGCCAGCAGTGCTTGTAAACAGACGCGCGTCATGACCCCTTTTTCGAAGTTCATTTCTTAGTCCCAGAAATTGTTTTTCAGCTCCTCCACCGGGGGGAGGATTGTCGTGCAGCAAAAGGATTTTCAAGATGAAACCAACCTGGCTTCTATTTTTTGCCGTCGGGCAAGATATAGGAGAAAAGCAGCCGTCAGCATCCACAAAATTACGTTTGCTGACGTAATCAGCTCAAATCGCAGTTTTGAAATGTTGTGCAGCCGCGCTAAGTTGAAAAAGGCAATCATGGAAAGCAGAAATCCGGCAACGATGCCATGTTCATTTCCCGGACCGGAAGACTTTGCTATCCTGAATAAAGAAATCATCGGTAAGATGATCAATACATCATCATAGTATCGATGATACGACCAGAACCTTGCAACGAGAGCTGTGATTCCTATAACCAGCCATATTTCCACCTTGCGGTGGAAATACACCCAGAGCCCAAGCAATCCGAAAACAAGCAGGGAAGCCGGCGCCATCCATGAATCCAGGTTGAGTGAGCTAAGAAAAGCGTGAAGGTTACCGTATCCCCTTTCGAGAGCGACAATGGAAGCCCGGTGAAACCAGCTTTCGAAAACAGCAATTGCCGGTTGGGGTTGAAACGAGAGCGCGAGGCAGGTGATCGCAAGATAACCAATAGCGGCCAAAAAAAGAATTCGTTTCCCATACGGTGCAAAAAGTACGATCCACACGAAGGGAGCAGAAATCGTTGGCTTGGCCAGAGCAAACAATACAAGTAAAGCCGCGATGATTTGATTCTGAATTGATAAGTGTGTATTTCTCGGAGGGCGGGTCTCCGTGCCCGCCATAGTTTTCCGATCGGCGGGCAGAGACGCCCGCCCTCCGGAATGTTGGAGGAGTAGGACACTGAGCAATGCCGGCAAGATGTGTAGTCCGAGTTGCCCGTTTCCTATCGTAACTCCCGTACCGTTCATGGATAACAGAAACAGTGCCAGGAGGATCTTTTCGGCGTGAGTGGTTGCCTTGCTTTCACGTAGAATCAGAACGATCAACCATGCTAGAACGAGTACAAGCGTAAACGCCCAAAGCAATCGTGCTTTTGATAAGTCCAGCCAGCCCAGGAAAGGCCAGAAGATCGCATAACTGGCCGGCGGATAGGGAGATGTTTTCAATTCCTCGTAGATAGGTTGTCCAGCAAAAAATCCCTTCATCGCATTTTGGAAATTTCGCAAATCGTTCGGGCCACCCAGCGTAGAGGGATCCCAAACAACTAACCGTAAACCCTCATGCAGTAACCGGAATGCAGCGGCCGCCGCAAGTAGCAGAACGGCGATTCGAAGGATGCTATTTCCATACCGTTCCCAAAAGATTTGCACACTTCTGAAGTGATTCAGCAATCTAACCATTGCTCAGATGCGATCCCAGACGAATGGCTAGAGCAGCAATGGTCAAAGTCGGATTTGCCGCAGAGTAGGTAGGAAATGCGGAGCCACCAAGGATGAAAACGTTGTCGTAAGGATGATATCGTAAATTGGGATCCACAACTCCATTCTCCGGCTTACCCATTTTACAAGTCCCCAGAAGATGGCCGGCAAAATACGGATCGTGTTTTACAATTCCTTTGAGCCCCAACGGCGCAAAGAATTGTTTCACTCCCGCAGCAATGTCTTTATGAGCCTGTTCCACATAGGAGGAATAGTTGTTGTAATAGATCTCCGTTTGTGGAATCCCCAGAGAACTACGATTTTTACCAATTTGAACAAAGCTATCGGCATTGGGAACATCTTCGAACATGAAGGTGAGGCTGATCTGATTCCGAAAATCGCGAAGAACTTTATTGTGAAGAGCTGTGCCGCGCAGACCATGGTTCATTGCCACATCCCTTACAAAATCACTCACCGGATAGCTGTTCCGGATCAGTGCAAGTGAAGACGCACGATCACTCCGGAACGGACCGTCAGCGAAAGAGTAACAGAACGCAGTAGCAATGCTGTGACCATAGTTTGGGAATCCGTCTTCCTGAATTTGCGCGGTAAGCAATAAGACCGGATGATCGAAAAGGTACTTGCCGACGAAAGGGTTATGTTTCATCGTTGGGCTGCGCAAAAGAATGGCTGCATTCTCGACCGCATTTGCCGCCAGAACGAAAGTTTTAGCCTCAATCACTATTTCCGAACCATCTTTCGCTTTCGCCGTTGCACGGATTACATGACGATTCCCATTCGAAACCAGAGAAACGACCACAGTTTCAGATAGAAAACGGATAGCCGGATTCTTTTCCAATTCAGGAATGTGCGCATTCATGGGGGTGTACTTTGAATCGACCGGACAAATATCACAAACGGCAGAACCGCAACAAGCAGGCCGGTTTCCGACCGCAGAGGAAGGGCGGGCCTGAGGAAGAGAAACAACATCTCCTTCAGGAAAACATCTCTTTACAAGTAAATCGGCCGGACTCAATGGATGGGGCGATTGAGGGTAGGATTTGGAACGCGGGATTCGCTTGTTATCATCCGCTCCGGCAATCGACATTTCCTCCTCAGCCAAACAGTAATAAGGCTCCAGTTCCTCGTAGCTGATCAGCCAATCTTCCGTGATGCCATACAATGTTTTCACGCGAAAATCGCCCGGTAAAAAACGAGGCGTATGTCCCATCCAGAGATTGGTGGTGCCCCCCACTGCGTAAACATATTGAATGTTTTTCTTGAATTTCCCTTTCACGATGTGGTTATGCTCAGCGGTTGGGATGGATTGTTCGTGCCGGCGGTTCTGCACGCGCCAATTATGTGTTACGCGGGCTCCACGCTCCACAATCAGGATGTCGTCAATTCCTCGTGCAAGAAACTTCGCACAAAGGCAACCGGCAATTCCCGAACCAATGATGCAAACTTTTGTCTTGATGACATTCATTCTTTTGTAATCTGATACACGGTAGCATTCGAATCAAAGGATGCGTGCAGCCGTACGTAAATTTCTTTAACGATGACAAAAGAAAAATGAACCGCAGCGAGGATAAGAAAGGGCAGGAAGGGAAGTGTGAACCGGGGATGGCCTAAAAAAATGAGTGTTATCA
>JBKKAT010000086.1:0-4004 GCA_046714535.1 Acidobacteriota bacterium
TTCCAGGCTTGCGCAGTAGGCGGGTTCCCCTTCGTACCTGCAAGGCCACCATCGCGATGTTTGCTACTTGCCGGCTTTTATATCGGACCAAATTTGTGCTGCATTTGCTGCGGCCTCACGAAGCACATCCCCTGGATGGCTCCATGCATCTGCGACCGCTCCTGCCGTACTATTGAGTTGATCCGGAACCTGCTTGAGCGTGTCACTGACGAGATCCAGAGGCGTCTTGTCCAGGTCAATCACAGGCTCGGAATCTCTCGTAAACGTCTTAGGCTCACGCACATCATTGGTCTGAGCGGCGGCTTGCTCCGATTCATTGAACTGGTTGCGCAAAAGTATTTCTTGAGCCTGGCCTCCCATACGTCGTTCGGCGATTAATCCCGATTTATACTCCGGCGTGGGCTGGATTAGCGGTTCAACCTCGGAACTGATGTTGTCTTGTGCGTCTGGCTCTTTCGCCTCGGTTGTCTCTTCGAAAACTGTTTCTCGGATACTAACGTCGTTGATTTTATCAATCATGTGATGATCTCCTTTATTGTTCTTTCTATCAGTTACGCGCAATAGACCACCAAAACCCCTCAAATCAGCATCGCGCCGTTCAACTTATATTCTATGTGTGACTATGTTTGTCAAAAAAATCGTTTTCGCGTTTGTTCTGTTGTTCGCTGTTCATTCCGTCGTCGCTAAAGAATTTTCCACAAAAGGGCTGCACTATCCGGAATTAGTCAGGACGTTTTATGAAAAGCGTCATTTCAAACCAGTTTGGACGGATCCAAAGCTATTCAACCAACTTCAGCGAGCAATTGAAGGCGCTTCTCAACATGGATTGCAGCCGGCAAATTATCACTACGCTCAACTCCTAAAAGGGTCAGACGCTCTACGGACAGATGCTTTCATCGCATATGCGCATGATCTACGGTATGGACGCGCCACACAGCGTTTGAAAGGGGATGAGTGGAAACTCTCGCACAAAGACGCTGATCTCATTCCTGTCCTGCAAGCTGCATCGAGCTCACATGAGATCCAAAAGCATCTTGAAAATCTCGCGCCATCATTTGATGGCTACAGGCTTCTTCAAAAACAACTGAGACTGTATCGACAGCTTGCTTCAAAAAGGGAATGGCCTGATTTTGACAAACCAATTGACCTGGAAACTGGGGATCCGGGACAACTCGAGCTTCTTCGAAGGTTGCTGGAAAAAACAGGAGATTTAACGCAGGGAATGAAACTCTTCGATGCGATTGCCCGTTTTCAATGGCGTCATGGTTTGAATGCTGATGGAGTTGTGGGAGAGCAGACGCTTGCTGCGTTGAAAATCACGGCCTTTAAAAGACTGAGACAAATCGAATTAAATCTCGAACGAATGAGATGGCTTCCGCACGAATTCCCGGAACGCTATGTGATCGTGAATGTTCCTGGTTTTGAGTTGAAAATTTATGATCACCACCACAACCTGACGCGTACGATGCGCGTTGTTGTTGGAAAGAAAGATTGGTTGACGCCAACTTTTCTGAGCAGTGAAATCAATAAAGTTATTTTGAATCCCTACTGGCACGTGCCGCCAAACATTGCAAAACAAGACATCTATCCACGATTGAAAAAGGAACCCGATTATTTCGAACGGCTTGGCATTCATGTTGTCTCAGATTCGAAAGGTGATTTACAACTGCGACAGAACCCAGGGGATAAGAATTTATTAGGGCGTATCAAATTTGCGTTCCCGAATCACTCCGGCGCGTATTTGCATGATTCGCCGGAAAAAGATTTATTTGATGCTGTTTTGCTTTCTTTTAGCCATGGATGCATCCGTGTTGAGGATGCAATTGGATTAGCCGGCTGGATGCTGAAACAACAAGGATGGACCGAAGACCGTTTGCAACAATCGATTGACAGCAACAAAACTCAAACGCTTTCTCTTTCGCGAACCATACCCCTCTACATCGTCTACCTTACAGCATGGGTTGAACCGGGCGGATTGCTTCAGTTTCGAGAAGATATCTACGGGAAGGATGACGAACTCGGTCCGATTTTGTACATCCGACGGCCATGAGTACTAAACCGCCAAGACGCAGTGAACGCCAGTCGGCGGTTTCAATTTTTTAGATTCGCGCAAGTACAACGAGCGCCTCAACGAATTGCGGCACATCCCGCGGTGCGATCCCGGACAACTCCGGTTCGCGGTTCGTCATACTCACGGTCAATGCACCACGTGGGGATGTTCCGCGCCATCGGCTGCCCAAAAATCCAATTAGCGATTCAAGCACAGGGGAGGGGCCGGATTTGTGAGCTACTATAAACGCTTTTTGTTCGTAAACTAGGCGTTGATCCAGACTTCACTCGTCATCGGATTGATCCAGTAGATCGGCATCAATCAAATCTTGGGGTCGACCAGCCGCTCGTTTATTTTGGATGAGATGCTTTCGACTAATAACGTAGATGCTCTGATCTCCATAAACCGTGTCCTGCCTTGCTGCCCAGGCTTCTTCGAAATCCACTCCGGCGATGGATGTAATCAAGTCAATTCTGTTTGGTGGGATTCCAATTTGAAGAATGAGACCAGGTCTGGAAAGATCTGCTGGAGTTACATTCGCAAGCGGAGCGCCGAAGGATCGAAGAGCGGAAAAAACAGATTCGGCATTCACGACAGCCGGCTTTACCCATAGGTCGAGTTCCTTAGTGAACCGGGGTTGGGCATGAAACGCAACAGCATATCCGCCTACTAGCAGATAGCGAGCGTTATTTTCGTTCAACGCGGCAAACAGATCTCTGAAGTCCGGATTGATACTCATCGTTTTTCAGCCAGGATTGATATTCTTCCACCATATCCCAAACCATCTCTAATCTTTTCGCGGGCTCAATTTTCCGCCAGAATTCGCGATCGAACGAGCCATCAGCCTGATCGACCCCTACAAGCCGGCTAACTCCCTGAGATCGCTCCTTTCGCCGCTCCCTCAATGTTCTTTACCCGACATGATCTAATCATATTCTATTGCGTTGCGCAGACCAAGAACCGAACCGCGGGAGCGGCACCTGAAAAAGAGCTCTAAAGCTTCCTGAAGACGTAAAGATCGTTACTACCGCCACAATCGTGCCTTTTCGTTTTCCCGCCATTGACAGGAACAGGATTGATTGCCTACAATGTAGGCATTCAAGATGTCACAACCGCTGGGAGAGTTTGAGCAACTTGTTTTGCTGGCTGTGTTGCGTTTGGAAGAAGACGCTTACGCGGTAACGATCCGAAGCGAGATACAGAGCAGAACCGGACGTTCGGCAACGCGTGGAGCCATTTACATCACGCTGGACCGGTTGGAAGAAAAAGGCTACTTGAAATCGTGGATGGCAAATGCAACTCCCGAACGGGGAGGCCGATCGCGCCGCTATTACAAAGTCCAGAATTCAGGATTGCGGGCTTTGGAACAATCCTGGCAGTCGCTTCGTTCCATGTGGCAGGGATTGAAACCCGGAGCCAGACAAACATGAGTTCCCTCCAAAGACCGCCTCAGCTTGCCGTTCGTTTCCTGTCATGGGTTTTACCGGAAAGATTGCGGGAAAGCATCCTCGGAGACATGGAAGAAGAAATGCCTTCCGGGAAAAGAATGCGCATCCAATTCTGGATGCAAACGCTGGAACTAACATTGAGCTTTATTGTGAATCGCATCGTTCGCAGGATTGCGAATTGTTTTGAAAAGAATCGGCTTCCCGGACAACAAGAGCCGCAAGGAGATGGATGGATGGAAAATTTCTGGAATGATATTCGCTATGGCGCTCGCATGTTGATCAAAGCGCCTTTATTCACAATCGTCTGTGTTTTTACGCTGGCTTTGGGTCTCGGAGCAACAACAGCAATTTTCAGCATCGTGAACGCGCTCCTGCTCCAGCCACTTCCGTTACCCAACGCGGAACAAATCGTTGCCGTCATAGGCGTCGATCAACAAGGGCGCCGGCAATATTTATCCTTTCCGGATTTTGAAGACTTGACCAAACGCGCGCAATCATTCGATGGC
>JBKKAT010000087.1:0-4759 GCA_046714535.1 Acidobacteriota bacterium
GTCATCGATTGTCCCGATATTCTTTTTCAGGCGCAGGACGTAACTGATGACCGCCGTGTAGTCATCTTTGATGAGCAACTTTATGTCGAGATCTGTGCTCAAATTCAAACGCGTGTTCAGCTTTAAACGGCCAACGCGCGAAAAATCGTACTTCTTTTTATTGAAGAACATGTCTTCAAAAAAGGTGCGCGATGTCTCTGTGGTTGGCGGATCTCCGGGACGCAATCTGCGATAAATCTCTTTATAAGAATCATCAGCAGTCGCAATCGGATCCTTTTTCAACGTGTTGCTCAGCGTAGAGCCGATCTCGGTTCGTTCAGGAAAGAAGACTTCAAAAGACTTAATGTTGTGAAGCAGAATCTGCTCACCAACAGACTTTGTGAATTCTTGATTCGCCGTTGCGACAACTTCGCCGGTCTCTTCATTGATCAGATCTGCGGCAAAAAATCCACCCTCAAGCTCTTCCAGGGTCACCGCGATGTATTCGATCTTGCGGTTGACCAATTCGTGGTGCTGGTTCTTACTGATTTTCTTGCCCGCTGCAACCAGAACTTCTCTTGTTTTTGGATCGACCAGATCGCGCGAGACTTTTAAGCCGATCAAACGATCGGAAACAGAAAGCCAAAGTTGATCGTTCTCTCTCATCACCGTTTCGGTGGGATAGAACAAAGGAATGATGTCTGCGTTTGTTACTGGAACATTTTCCAGCTTCTCCGCTTTCTTTCCTTCTCTTTCCGCTCTTTCCGGCGATTTTTTCAAGATCTGATGTTTGTGGAATCCAATCAATGCACGAAGGAACACAGTGCCCAAAAATTTTCGCTTGCGGTCAATTCGCACATAAAGCAAATCCTTTGCATCGAGTTCAAACTCCACCCACGAGCCGTAATAGGGAATGATCTGGGCCGTAAATTGATTCTTTCCACTTTCATGGAAAAACACGCCGGCCGAACGGTGCAGCTGGCTCACAATCACGCGCTCGGTGCCATTAATGACAAACGTTCCCGTATCGGTCATTAAGGGAATCTCCCCGAAATACGCCTCCTGTTCCTTCACATCGCGAATCGTCTTTGTTCCGGTTTCAGGATCTTTGTCGTACACAGCGAGTCGCAACGTTACTTTCAAAGGAGCGGCATAAGTCATGCCGCGTTCTTTACATTCGGTAACGCTGTATTTGAGATTCAGCTCCACGTAAGTGCCGCAGGAATCGCAAAGAGGCAACGCGTCCTCGTTCACAAAAGCGCACTGAGGACAGGGCACATCGCTTCCATCGCGCGGATCAATGATGATCCGGTAATTGCACTTCGTACAGTTAACGCGGAGATTTTGGACTCCCTTCATCTTAGCGCACTTGCATTGCCAGTTGCCGATCGAATAATCGACAAATTGCAAAGTACAAATATCCCGATAATCCGTTATCGGAAACACGCTGTTGAACACAGCCTGCAAACCGGTGTCTTTCCGTTCACTCGGCATCAAATTCTTTTGAAGAAATTCTTCATAGGATTTCTTCTGATTCTCAATCAGATTCGGAATCTGAAAAGCCTCGGGAATCTTAGAAAAAGTAATTCGTTCGCGAGAACTGGGTGTTGTAGTTTCCTTCATATTTTTTTCACTTTCCTCTGTTCATTCATTCTGGAGGACGGGCCTCCGTGCCCGCCAAAAAACTTTCAAGACCGCGGGCAGAGACGCCCGCGCTCCGAATTCGGAGGGCTACTTCACTTCTACTTCAGCACCAGACTCAGCAAACTTCTTCTTAATGGTCTCTGCTTCTTCTTTCGATACTGCTTCTTTCAACGGTTTCGGTACACCTTCCACCAGGTCCTTAGCTTCTTTCAAACCAAGATTCGTTACCTCACGGACAATCTTGATGATGTTGATTTTCTTGTCCGCCGGGAAAGTCTTCAGCACAACATCAAACTGAGTCTTTTCCTCTGCCTTCTCGGCTTCCGCTGCGCCTGCGCCTGATGATGCTGCAGCAACAGGGGCCGCCATGGCAGCAGATACTCCGAATTTTTCTTCCAGTTGTTTGATCAACTGAGATAATTGAAGAACGCTCATGTCTTCAATTGATTTAATGATCTCTTCCGTATTCATTTCTCCTCCTGAGGATTCTGGTCTGGTCTTCTGTATTTCAGACAGTACAACCATAAATTTTTGAATAGTTCCGTTTAAAACCCACATCAACCTTCGCAAGGGAGATGCCAGCATTCCGACCACTTGAGCCTGCAGTTGTGCGCGGGAAGGCATGTTCGCAATTTCACTGATCCTTTTTCCTTCGATAAAGGAACCTTCCAGATATCCGGCTTTAATCACAAGATTCGGATTCTCTCTTGAAATTGTGTTCAGCACTTTCGCCAACCCTGCGGCATCCTGGTCCGTAAAAGCGATGCCTGTGGGACCTTCAAAGTACTTTTCCAGCACATTGAGAGGCAGATCTTTTGCTGCCAGGGCAGCAAGAGTATTTTTTACAACTTTAAACTGACCGTGCGATTTCTTAACTTGACGCCTGAGTTCTGTGGCATCCACAACCTTCAATCCACGAAAATCTACCAGGAAAGCGCTTTTGATTTTCTCAAAATCCCGTTTTAGACTTTCTACTTCTTGATTCTTCTCTTGGCGATTCATGAAGCCTCCTAGGATGCTGATTTCGTATCAATCGTCGTCGTGTCGATACGAACGCTCGGACTCATCGTAGCGGTCAAGTACAATTTCTGAATGTATTTACCTTTTGCCGCGGCCGGTTTTGCTTTGAGAATAGCGTCCAGAAGTGTACGGGTATTCTCAATCAACTTGTCTTTGCTAAAAGACATTTTGCCAAGCTGTACATGAACGTTAGACGTCTTATCGACCCGGAATTCCACTTTTCCTGCTTTAACTTCTTGAACGGCTCTCGCGACATCGAAAGTCACCGTACCTGATTTCGGGTTCGGCATGAGACCGCGGGGACCGAGAACTTTTCCGAGTTTTGCAACGCTCTTCATCATGTCCGGTGTTGCGATCACGGATTCAAAATCCATCCATCCGCCGGCGATCTTGTCTACCATCTCTTCACCACCAACAGAATCGGCCCCGGCCTGTTCGGCTTCATGAACTTTCTCACCGCTCGCAATCACAAGCACCTTCTTCGATTTTCCGGTGCCGTGAGGCAAAACAACTGTGCCGCGAACCATTTGATCCGCATGCTTCGGATCAACTCCCAAACGCATGTGCGCTTCCAGAGTTTCATCAAACTTCGCAAACTTCACTTTTTGCAAAAGTTCGATCGCTTCCGGAACAGAGTAATCGCGGTCCTCAACCTGTTCCTTTGCTTTTAAGAATTTTTTACCTGCCATCAACTCCCTCCTTGGCGGGCACGGAGGCCCCCCCTCCGAAACTATGAAACAATTTCCAACCCCATGCTGCGCGCAGTTCCACGAATGATCTGAACCGCAGCTTCCAGCGAGTTGGCATTGAGGTCTGGTAATTTCGTTTTGGCAATTTCTTCAATTTGTTTTTCTGTTACCTTGCCCACCTTATTCTTGTTCGGTTCTCCGGAACCTTTGATGATTCCGGCCGCTTTCTTCAGCATTTCCGAAGCAGGGGGGGTCTTGGTAATGAATGTATAAGTGCGATCCGCGTAGACAGTGATAATCACAGGGATGATCGAGCCTTCCGTGGTTTTCGTTCGCTCGTTGAATGTTTTGCAAAACTCCATGATGTTCAAACCATGCTGACCCAGAGCCGGTCCAACAGGCGGAGCCGGTGTAGCTTTTCCTCCTGGAATTTGCAGCTTAATTTGCCCTGTAATTTTTTTTGCCATAATTACTCCGTAAAAGTGCCCCGTGACTAGTGTCTAGTGGCCAGTTATGAAATTTTTTCCACCTGAAGAAAGTCGAGTTCCACCGGGGTGGCACGTCCAAAAATGGTGACCATCACCTTGAGCGTGTTTTTGACCGGATTTATTTCTTCCACCTGACCTGTAAAATTGCTGAACGGCCCATCGATGATCTTGATCGTTTCACCTTTATCGAAGAGGAACTTCGGCACCGGTTTTTCTGCAGCCGTTGTAATCTGATGAACGATTTGTTCCACTTCCCCTTCTGAAAGAGGAGTCGGCACTTTTCCAGAGCCAACAAAACCGGAGACTTTGGGAGTGTTTACGATCACATGCCAGACATCATCCGACATTTCCATTTCTACCAGGATGTAGCCGGGATAAAATTTCTTTTCCGTCTCCACCTTTCTTCCACTCTTCATTTCCAGCACTTTCTGTGTAGGAATCAGCACCTGCCCTACTTGATCATCCAGGCCAAAAACTTCCACTCGCTTCCGCAATGCGTCCACGACTTTGTTTTCATAACCTGAATAGGTGTGAATGACAAACCATTTCTTAGCCATAAACAATCACTTCCTAAGCGAGAACTTTAAAAAGATGTTCCATCCCCTTGTGTAGCGCCAGATCCACCACATACAGGAAAATACCAAACAGGAACACAGCGATAATTACTACGATGGTTGTATCCCGAACTTCTTTGAAAGTCGGCCATGTGACTTTACGAACTTCGGCGTTCACTTCAATAAAAAACGTTTTGATTCTTGAAAACCTGTCTTTGATACTGTCCACAACTTGCTGCAATTTATTCACCATAAGCAGTCTTCCTGTCGTTTGCCTATCCTAAATATCAGTGCTAAGTAATGAGTAATGAGCAATGAGCGAAAAACTCATGACTCATTGCTCATTACTGCGGACCTCATTTAGCAGGCCAGGAGGGATTCGAAC
>JBKKAT010000088.1:0-3813 GCA_046714535.1 Acidobacteriota bacterium
CAATACGACCTGGCACTTCGCAATTGGCAAGCCCTTGTCGAGGACGTGCCGGATGATCCCCTATATCATGCCAATGTGGCGGATGCACTCCGGCAACTAGGTAAATCAGAAGCTGATTCTCGTTACGCTCATGCGATCAAGGAATTCCGTAAGGCTCTCAGAATCAATAGTTCAAATGCACAGGCTCGTGCTGGGTTGGCCATGGCGTTGGCAGCAATCGGAGAATGCAAGGAAGCCTCAGAACAGGTAAAAGACGTTCTCAGACGCCATAAGGAAAGTCCGGAACTAACGGCTTATTCTGCTATCACAGTTAGCCGCTGCAAGGATGTAGCTTGGGCCAAAGAGATTGTCCTGAATTCCATCGCCGCTGATAATTTGTTAATCATTCGATTCGATCCAGATTTAGAGTTAGTGCGTCAGATGCCTGAAGTAAAACGGGCTTTGGATCGCGTTCAGAAGTCTAAACGCTAGCGTCGTTTAATGCGGAACCTTAATCATAGGATCACTCCAATCGGAACCGCCGCACGAAATACTGTATTTGAAGTATCCCTCTTTGTCCCCTTTCACTTTTGCTTTGATCGGATTTGGATTCGCCCCCGTATAGTCTGGCTGATCTAACGGCTGATCCGGTGTTTCGCCAAAGAGATCTTTCTTTTTGAAATCATAGATTTTTACGGTGACACCAACGGGAACTGCGGTTGTTTGGAATTCAATTTTTCCGTTTTTGTAAACACAGATTTCATCCGGTGCAACTCTGGCACGATTGCATTGAATGATCGGAAATGCCTGGCTGCTACAAGATGGAGAAGTGAATTGCGAAGTGGCAAAGAGAATACCCGCTGCCATGAGAACGGGCACAACAAACTGCCATACCAGGGGAGGCGCGGATTCTCCCGGTTTTGTCAATAACCGCAAAATCAGGAAAGCAATGAGACCGGCGGCAATCGCGACAACAAGTGAGATGTTCAGTCTGGCAAAGGAAAAGAACAAATCAAAAGTGAGCAGCCAGACAACGAGCGAGATAAGCAAAGCAATAATAAGGGACCTTAACATAGTGAACCCCCATTAGTGAGCCATTCTATTATAGCTATGCTATTACAGCTGAACCGGAAATGACAGATCAGTGGATCCTTGTGATGCCTGGTAGTAAATCGAAACCGGCATCAAACGTCAGAATCTCGACGATTTCATGTTTCTGCATAATTGCTGCATGGAGCGCGTCGCGTGCCGAGAGTTTCTTGTAGCCGAGAACGAGATCCTTTGCTTTCATTGCATCAGCGACTTCAACCGGCAGCACTTGATCGACAATTCCGAGTAAAGCATCGAAACAAGGTTGAATAGCATCCCGACGATGGATCGCAATGTAACGGTGGAGAATTTCCTGCAAAACCTCCGTGTCGGTAACGAGCCGTTCTTCGCGCAGCACGAGCTCGTGACACAGACGAATCGCTCTATTTTTTAGTGGATGGTCTTTTCCGATCAGGTACATCGGAATGTTGGAATCGATCAGTATCATCGAATGACTCACTATAACCGGACTCAATTTCGGCCAGCAAAACGTCTAAATCTCCAACAGGAAAGGAGTAGTTCGCTGCCTTTTCAATCACTTTCAGTTTTTCAGACGCATCTTCCTCAGTTCTCGGTGGTGTTGCATTCCGCAAGATCTCTCTGACGAACCCTCCCAAAGTCTGCTTGCGCCGTTTTGCCAAACGCTGAACTCTTGCGTACTCTTTGTCCGAGAGTAAAACCTGCAACCGCTTACTCATATTATGAGTATAACATACTCATTTTATACTCTTCTTTGAGTATTAGCAGATTGTGAGAGAATGAAAACATGAAGGTATTGGTACTTTTACTGGTGATTTTGAGTTGCGTCAGCGCGTTTGGATCCGAAGCTCCGCTCAACGCCGGGTTTCTCGTTTTGCCGTCCGTATATAACAGTGAGCTCATGGCTCCTTACGACATTTTTCATCACACCGTATTTCACACAAAACCGGGAATGCGTGTATTCACCGTTTCCGAGAATCAAAAGAGCATCCGGACATTTGAAGGTTTACAGCTTGGAATCGAATACACTTTTGCAGACGTACCGGCGATCGATATTCTCGTGATTCCCAGCGCTGAGCATAACATGGATGCTGATTTGAAGAATCAGACGGTGCGGGATTGGGTAAAGAAGACTGCTGATAAGGCCAGATACGTTATAACCTTGTGCGATGGTGCTTTCATCCTGGCGAACACGGGACTGCTGGATGAGAAGATGGCCACAACTTTTCCGTCGGATGTCCCGGCGTTCAAGAAGCAGTTTCCTAAAGTCCGAACCCTGGAGAATTACAGTTTTGTGCATGATGGAAAGTATCTGACGTCACAGGGTGGAGCGCGCAGTTATGATGTTGCCCTCTATCTGGTGGATCTGATCTACGGTGAGAAAGTAGCAGCGGGAGTGGGACGCGGATTGGTTCTTCCCTGGCCGCAACCAGGCCTTGCCTATCACCGGGCGGGAAAGTAGGAGTTCAATGCTTTTTAAGATGCTGAAGTTTATCCGGGTTATTAATAATGTAGATGGAACTAATCTTATTATCGGTTACTTCCGGAACAATTACGCTGTAAGCGTCGGTGCCTGAATAGAAAGCAATTCCCGGAACCCCATTCACTTCCACGAGCGACATCGTCAGGCCGAGGGGAAATTTCGGGATCACTCCTAGAATAAAGCGGGTGACGCGATCGGCTCCGTAGATCGGATTCAGAGCGGATGCCACTTTTCCGCCGCCATCGGAAATGAGAGTTGCGTCCTCCTTCAGAAGCTTGACCAAACCTTGCAGGTCTCCGCTGGACGAAGCGTGAATGAATTCCTGGAGCAGACGGTCCCGGTCGGCGCGGGACGTTTCAAATCTCGGTTTGCGTTCCGAAATTTGTTTTCGCGCGCGCCGGAATAATTGTCTACAGTTCTGCTCGCTTTTACCCACTATTTCCGAGATTTCCGAATACTCAAATTCGAACACTTCCCGCAACAGAAAGACTGCTCGCTCAGCCGGTGATAAAGACTCCAGCAGCAGAAGAAAACCCACCGCAAGGCTTTCCGCAAGGTTCGAATCGAGATCCGGTGGAGTCACGATCGGTTCAGGAAGCCATGGCCCGACATATTCCTCGCGTTTAACACACGCAGACTTCAGGTGATCGAGGCAGAGACGCGTGAGCGTTGTTGCCAGATACGACTTTGGAGAATGCACGTCCACCTCCGAAGATTTATGCCAGCGCAAAAAGGTTTCCTGCACCATATCCTCCGCATCGGAAATGGTTCCCAGCATGCGGTAGGCCATGGAGAATAGCATCGCGCGATATTGTTCAAAAGTTTGAAGGCGATCCAACATTTTTAGGCGACTTGTTGAGATTTATTCTGCTGATTCAATATGATTTGCGCCGCTTTCTTCGCGCTGGCGAAACTGGCATCGCATAGCATTCCGCGATTCCCGATCCAATCGCCGCATAGATACAAACCAGATTTTCCTTCGACTTCCACATTTGGTCGTCCATGGAGTCCATTTGTTCGCGCTGTCACTTCCGAATTCGCAACGGTCATTTGTGGAAGATAACTGGAAACGACCAACTCTTGCTTCCATCCCGGCTGGCAAAGATCAAGAAATTGTTCGAGCTCTAACTCATCTGATTTCGCATCGGTCTGTTTTCCGGGCGTTAAGTATTTTCCCGCATGAATCAATGCTGTGCCCTCATCTGGTGTGAGTTTTGCCCAGGCAGAATGGACGGATAAGTAGAAAGGAGAGTCCATTCCGAATGCGGCAAGAAGTTCAGGGC